>JBGUER010000041.1:0-19127 GCA_041821285.1 Clostridiaceae bacterium | reverse complement strand
TAGAATTTGAAAAAGAAGCTAATAAAATAATAGCTTCAAGAAAAGCAATAGAAGAAGATGAAGCTAAAATAAAAAAAGAAGAACTATGGGATACAATAAAAGTTGGAGAAAAAAGAAAAGGTACAGTAAGTAGACTTGCAGCTTTTGGAGCATTTGTAGATTTAGGAGGAATAGACGGACTTATACATATATCCGAATTATCTTGGAACAGAGTTAAAAATGCATCTGAAGTTGTATCTGTTGGTGATGAAGTTGAAGTTACCGTTTTAAATGCAGATAAAGAAAAGAACAGAATATCTCTTTCTCTAAAAGATATAAATGCTAATCCTATAAATGAAGTAAGAAATAGTTTAGTTATAGGTTCTATAGTTGAAGGAACAGTTAGAAAAATAATGGATTTTGGTGCATTTGTTGAAATAAAAAATGGTGTAGATGGATTAGTTCATATTTCACAAATATCTGAAGATAGAGTAACTAAAATATCTGAATTCATAAATGTAGGAGATAAAGTAAAAGTTAAAATTTTAGATATAGATAAGAAAAGTAATAAAATTAGCTTAAGCATAAAAGATGCTTCTGAAGGCTCAAATGAAGATTATAGCCAATATCAAAAAGAAGAATCAGTTTCAACTAGTCTTGCTGATTTATTAAAAGGATTTAAATTCGAGTAATATTTTTAAAAAAGGCAAAGGTTTTTTAACCAATGCCTTTTTTTATTGATTTATGTATATAGTATCTTTTTCAAATAAGATGTATTCTTGTCCATTTTAGTTAAAAATATTGCAGAAATAATATAAACTATAAAAATACATTACGTAAAACCACTTATAATGTAAAATAACATAGTTTAAACTATAATCATGACAAATCTTTTTACCAATTATGCAAGTTTATATATTTTTATTTATGAAAAACATATGTATAATAGAATTTACAAACATTATGTTATATTAGTCTATAATGTTTGTAATCGTTTTAATATTTATACTATTATACTTTCTGTATACTTCACTTTAAAGGAGATGAACTAATAAATCAATATATACTATTTATATATTAATTTATTTAAACATGTATGAAATCAAAACTAAATTTAAAATCAACCCAATCGAAAAAAAATAAAAAATTACCAAAATTTAATTTTATTAATTTTTTATCCTCAAAAGATAATAAATTTAAAGATTTTACCATGGGGAAAAGCATTTTTTCAAATCAAGTTATTTCTTCTATAGTGCTCATTATTTTTTCGTTAAGTGTAACAGGATTTATTTCTTATACAATATCTAAAAATACCGTAAAAAGCCAATTTAATAATTCCACAAACCAAATATTAAATCAAAATATAAGATATGCAGATTTATTCTCTAAAACTATTGAAACCACATCTAAAAAAATGATGCAAGATGATACAATAATATCTGCTTTAGAGTCTAACCCTGATAATGTTGTTGATGCAGCTAGAAATACACGTACTCTTAATACAGAAATCAAAAAATATTATACAAGTGACGCCTTAAACTCTATTGTTAGTATTGCTTTGTTTACAGACGACAATGTATATGGTAGCACTAACAAGGAAAAAAATTCTTTGTTAACTGAGGCAAATAAAACAGATTGGTTTATTAATGCCAAAGAAGCTAGTTCTTATTCTTCCTGGATCAAACCAAATTTACTAAACGTAGACCCTATATACAAATACCCTTTAGTTAGTTTCGCAGCTAAATTTATTGATATATCCAGTTCTAAAGATATGGGAATAATAAAAATCGATGTTAAAACTGACTCTCTTAGCTCAGAAGATGGAGAAAATAATATTGGTAAATCCGGATACATATATATCACCACAGACAGTGGTGTAATCATAAATCATAAAACTCAAACTTTAATTGGTACAAGGGTTTCAGAAGATATTTTAAGTGAAATTACAAACAATAAATCTGGAAGTTTTTCAACAACAATAGAATCAAAAGAAATGCAAGTTAACTATACTACTAGTGATGAAACAGGATGGAAATTTATAGCTGTTATTCCAACAAAAGAACTATATGCTTCTTCAAGGTCTATTGGATTATGGATACTATTATCTATTATTATATGTATATCAATAGGAATAGCATTTTCTGTGCTTTCAACTAGCCAAATAACTAAACCTATAAAAAATATTATAGAAACTACTAGAGAGCTTTCCACAGGTAATTTAACTGTTAAAGTAAAAAGCTACAAACTAAAGGAACTTAATGAACTTGGAGATAATTTTAATTTAATGTGTGCAAATTTACGAAAAATGATGAAAGATACATCAGAACTATCTTCTACTACTAGTAAAAATTCTGATTATCTACTAGATATATCTCAAGAAATAACTTCAACTTCACAGGAAATTACAGGTGCTATTGAAGATATAGCCTGCGGCTCAACAAAACAAACTGATGAAACTATTGGTTGTGTCGATATATCAGAAAACTTTAATTCTAAAATAACTAAGGCTATTGAATCTGTTAATAAAGTTAATACTTTAACTCAAACTAGTAATAATATTATTGAAGAAAGTTCTAAAGCTGTAGATAAACTTACATTGGCTTCAACAAATAATAAAAATGCAATGCGTCAAGTAGGAGATACAATTTCAGCTTTAAATAACAATACTAAGGACATTCTTACTATTTTAGACAAGATAAAATTAATAACTGAGCAAACAAATTTATTATCGCTAAATGCGTCTATAGAGGCTGCGCGAGCAGGGGATGCTGGAAAAGGTTTTGCAGTAGTTGCAAGCGAAATAAGAAAACTTTCTGAAAAATCAAAAGATGCATCTTTACAAATCAAAGAAATAATAAAAAATGTTAACAATAGTATAAATTCATCTATTGAAATAACAAATTCTGCTCAAAATACTTTTGCAGAAGAAACTCATCAAGTTGAAGTAACTGTAAATGTGTTTGAATCTATAAAAGAAAATATAAATAATATAAATGATGTTATGAAAAACACCAAGAATATTATTAAAATAATAGATAAGGACAAGGATGTACTTAGATCATCAATAAATGAAATTGCGTCTATTTCTGAAAAAAATACAGCCTCTACTGAGGAAGTTACTGCTTCTGTTCAGAATCAAGCTAGTTCAACAACTTCATTATATAATTTGGCTCAAGAATTAAGTTTAAGTTCTGAAAAATTAAAAGAAGCTATAAATAAATTCGATTTTTAATCATTCATTGAAAGGGGTACCCAATTTTGAAAAATAAATCATCTAGGACAAACATAAATAATACCTATATTAAAAAATCCACTAAATCTCAAAAATTAAATTCAACAAATAGATTAACTGGTGCTGATGGCCTTCGTGCAATAGCTTGTTTAGCTGTAATTTGTCATCATTTATCTCAAAGGCTTATGATGCAAGCACAAACCGCTTCCATTCAAAAGGCACAGTCATTCTTTTTAATGGGGAATGCAGGTGTCAGTGTTTTCTTTGTCTTAAGCGGATTTCTTTTGTCTTATCCCTTTTGGAAACAATATATGACTAATGACACTTTCCCAAGCATAAAGAATTATACGATTCGGCGTGCTACGCGTATAATCCCAGGTTATTACATAGCGCTTCTAGCTTCATCAATATTTATTATTATATATAAAATTCCATCAGATTATTTTAAAACTAGATTGTTATCAGGCTTAACCTTTACTGCAGGATTTCATTATATTACTTTTTTTCCTACAGATTTAAACGGAGCCCTTTGGTCCATAAATTTTGAAGTTTTTTCTTATTTCCTAATGCCAATATTTATGTTTGGTTTATTTAAATTACTAGGTAAAAATAGGAGCTTCTTTAAAGCACTATTATATTGGCTACTAGCAATAGCATTATTATTTTACATTAATAATCTTATTCACCTTTATTTAACTCCAAGTGACATAAATAAAGGATGGCAGTATGGAAATATTGGTGGTGCCAAATATTGGATGCCAAATTACAATCCGATAGGATTTTTTCTCCAATTTTCTATGGGTATAGTAGCTGCAGGTTTTACTTTTTTCTTCTCAAATATACCAGACAAACTTAAAACTTTTAAACATTTTGGTGGCTTTGATATAATAGGTACTCTAACATTAATTGGTTCATTCTACTTACTATGGATTTTACGTTATACTCCAGAATTTAGTTATAGCCTTCAAGGACAACCTTATTTTTTCCCAATGTTTACGATACTTATAGCTATAACTCTTTCAGTATGTCCACACACTTTAATTCTTGGAAAAATTTTAGATAATCCATTTTTTAAATTTACTTCAAAGATATCTTTTGGTTTATATATATGGCATTATTTCTTAGTATTTGTAGTAAGCTTTTTGTGGGTTAAAGATTATCAATACATGGGAATGGAAAACATTAAATCTTGGGCTTTAGTTTCCTTCTTAATTGTACTAGTATCCTATATAATCGCTACATTATCCTACTATTTTATAGAAAAACCTATACTGAATTGGGGACACAAAATAACTAAAAAAACTGACAGTGTTATTAAAACAGCAGCTGCAACTACTCTCCAATAAAATATTTTATAGCTAATTCCTACTAATTCCCCATATATAAGAAAGCATTTACTTTTCATAAATTTGAATAGTAAATGCTTTCTTCATTATATTTAAATTTCTTCAATACCGTCACCTCAAGTTAAAGCTTTTTATTATACCATAATAACAATTAGATGCTTTTATCAATTGTTCAATTTCAATATATTCATTTATAGTATGTGCCAAATTCTCCTTAGACGGTCCAAGTCCTATAGTCTTTATACCCGCTTCACCAGCATAGTGGCTTCCATTTGTACAAAAATTATATTGTGTTATTTCTGGAGAAAACCCCATATTCTCTAATTCAATCACTATATTTTTAACAAAATCTTCTTCCTTATCAAACAACCAACCTGGGAAAAACCGCTGTCCCTTTATAATATTACCTGTATAACACTTTTCTTCACCTATTGCGTAAGATACTTTTGCTTTTAATTCTGGATCTTCTTTCATCATAATATCTAAAAGCTTTTCAAGTGGAGCTAATACACCTTCTTTAGTTTCGCCAACTAAAAGTCGTCTATCATAGGTAGCTATACAATGCTCTGGAACTACTGAAGCACCTGGATATGGATCTGACTTTATATCTGTAAGTTCTAAAATTCCTTTTCCTAAGACTTCATGTTTACTAGGTTCTAATTTTCTTACCTCGTCTATCACTCTACACATTTTATATACAGCATTAATCCCCTTTTCAGGGTTTGCAGAATGAGCTGGCACACCAAAAGTCTCTATTTTTATTTCAGCTCTACCTCTTTGTCCAATTTTTACATTCAAATTAGATGCTTCACCTATAATGACATAATCAGGTTTTACTTTTTTACTTATAGCCCTTGCAGCTATTCCTTCAAAACATTCTTCATGAACTATCCCTGCTACATAAATATCCCCTGCAAATTCTCTATTGCAGTTATTAGCATATTCAATAGCCGCATGTGCCATAGCTGCCACTGCCCCCTTCATGTCTGAAGCTCCACGTCCATATATTTTATTATCATGTATTTCAGCTGCAAAAGGATCATACTTCCAATCATCAAAATTAGTTACTGGCACAGTATCAATATGTCCATCAAAGACAATACACTTACCAGGTTTATTTCCCTTTATATGCCCTATAACATTTCCATATTCATCCACAAAAACATCATCATAGCCATTTTCCTTAAAGAAATTTTCTAATACAGTTGCTGCATCTTGTTCCTTTCCAGAATAACTTTTAGCTCTTATCAACTCTTGACATAAATTAACAATAACTTGTTCATGCTTTTTATTCATTTCAAGCACACCTTTCATTAAATATTTTTTTAACTAGCCACTGTATTTAACACCTTAAATAAAAACTCCCTACATCTATCACTTTTAGGAGCTGTAAACACTTCTTTTGCTGTTCCCTCTTCTACAATATATCCTTCATCCATAAATATAACTCTATCGGCAACATCTTTTGCAAATCCCATTTCATGAGTTACAATAACCATAGTCATACCTTCTTGTGCCAAGTCCTTCATTACTTTAAGAACTTCCTCTACCATTTCCGGGTCAAGCGCTGAAGTAGGTTCATCAAATAGCATTATTTTAGGATTCATTTCTAGTGCACGTGCTATAGCCACTCTTTGTTTTTGGCCTCCAGATAACGTGCTTGGAAAAGCATCTTTTTTGTCCTCAAGTCCAACTTTTTTAAGAAGCGCAACAGCCTTCTCATCAGCTTCCTTACGTTTCATCTTCTTTAATTGCAAAGGTGCAAGTGTCATATTTTGAGAAACAGTATAATTAGGAAAAAGATTAAATGATTGAAATACCATCCCTATATTTTCACGAATTTTATTTATATTTTTAGTCTTTACAATATCTTCTCCAAGTATAGTTATACTGCCTTCTTGAATTTCTTCAAGCCTGTTAAGACATCTTAAAAGAGTACTTTTACCAGATCCTGAAGGCCCAATAATACAAAGAACTTCTCCTTCTTCTACTTCTAATGAAATATCCTTTAACACTTCAAGTTTATCAAAACTTTTCTTAATTCCCTTAGCCTTTATTATCATAATTTAACTTCCTTTCCACTTTATTTGATAATAGTGTTAGTAGCGTTATCATAACAAGATACATTAATGCTACATAAGAATATACTTCAAAAGGTTTCCAATTTCTAGCAATAATAATTTGGCCATTAAGCGTTAATTCTCGTACACTTATTACTGACAAAATTGAAGTATCTTTAAGTGTTGTTATAAACTGATTTAGAAATGACGGAATCATTATTTTAATTGCTTGCGGCAGAATAACTTTTCTCATAGTCCTAAAATAACCAAGTCCAAGACTTCTAGCTGCTTCAGTTTGCCCAACATCTATGGCTTGAATTCCTGCTCTAAAAATTTCTGCTAAATATGCACTGGCATTTATAGTTAAAGTAATAATAGCTGCAACAAGTGGGTCAAACCTAATTTGCAAAATAGAGCTTACACCAAAATACAAAAATAGTCCCAATATCATTAAAGGTATACCTCGAACTATTGAAATATAAATACTTGAAATAGCACGCAAAATCTTAATGTGACTAATACTAAATATCCCAAGTATAATTCCTAAAATCAAAGCAAATATTATAGAAATCACTGCCATTATAATCGTTACACGCAATCCACTTAAAAGACTTGGGAAACATTCTTGAAATAATTTTAAATAAGCTGTCAAAGTATTTTCCTCCTAACATATTTAATAATAAAAGTACAGTATTTCATACGTAAGCGTAACTAAAACCTTCGTATGATAATACTGCACATTCATACTAATTATTAAATTTTTCTATTCATCTAGTGGTAAATATTGACTTACTATTCTATCGTATTCACCACTTTCTTTTACTTTTGCTAATCCTTCATTAAACATAGAAAGCAATTCTTGATTTTCGCCTTTTTTTACAGCAAATCCATTATAAGGTGCTTCTTCTATTTCATCCACAGCAACTCTTAATTTAGCATCAGAGTCAACTTTTATTTGATAGGAAATAACTGGATAATCTTCTACTAAAAAATCTGCTTGATTATTTTCTACAGCTTTAAACATAGATGGTGAGTCATCATAGTAATTTATTGTTAATCCATATTTACTTTCATTATCTTCAGCAAATGCAGAACCTGTAGTACCTTTTTTAACTGCAGCAGTTTTACCTTGAAGATCTTCTAGTGAATTTATATCAGTATTATCTTTGTTAACAACAATAGCTGAACCTGATTTAATATATCCATCTGAAAAATCGACTGATTCTTTTCTAGCTTCTGTTATATTCATTCCAGCTATAGAACCATCTATTTGTCCTGCTGTAAGTGCTGGTATAATTCCACTAAAATCCATTGGACGCAATTCAAATTTAAATCCTTCTATTTCAGATATTGCTGTAATAAGTTCTACATCAATTCCTTTATATTCCCCATCTTCTTCAAATGAAAATGGTGCATATTTTGCATCGCAAGCTATTAAATAGGTTGTCTCTTCATCTGCATCCCCTGTAGTCCCTGTTTTAGAGCTCCCACATCCTGCAAGCATACTAACAAGTAGTGTTGCCATAATAATCATAGATAATTTTCTTTTTTTCATTTTCTTCCCCTCCAAAATAATTTTTCATAGTTTTTTTATATTTAATATAAATAAAAAGAGTCCTATGATACGTGCATAACTTGCACTTATCACAAGACTCCTTTGCCTTATAATATGAATTATATTTATTTGTTTGTTGCAAAATCATTTTTAACTTATTGGTAGTATATCAGCTAAATCCACATTAGTCAACATATTTTTCAAGAATCTTTTTTATGAATCATGTATTTTAAAATTATATTGAATTTCTTTAAATTAAATCCTTCATTTTCCAAGTACTGTTCAATAATAATTTTCATCAAACCTTCATCTATATTCTAAACTTAGCCGTTGCATCATTTAATTTATTTGAAAGATTATTAAGTTTTTCAGCAGATTTTGTAACTTCCTCAATTGAATTTGTTTGCTGATTCATAGAAGCACTTACCTCTTCAGCTGAAGCTGCTGTTTGCTCTGATACTGCAGATATATTTTGTATAGCCAAAACAATATCCTCTTTGTCATCATTCATTTTTAAAATATAATCTGCTATTTCTTTTATTTTTATAGAAATCATTTCAATGGATTTAGATATTTTATCAAATGAAATATTTACTTCTACTACCGCCTTATGCTGTTCTGATGATATTACTTTAACTTCCTTCATTTTTTCTACACTATCATGACTTCCTTGCTGTAAGTTATATACTATTTGTTTTATTTCTTCTGTAGACTTTTTAGAACTTTCTGCTAATTTTCGAATTTCTTCTGCCACTATTGCAAATCCTTTTCCTTCTTCCCCGGCTCTAGCAGCTTCTATTGATGCATTTAAAGAAAGAAGATTAGTTTGCTTTGCTATAGAACTAATAGTTTCAAGTATTATGTCTATTTCATTCACTTTATCATCTAATACATTAATAGATTTTTCTATTTCACTTATTCCATATTCATTTTGGTTTGTTTTTTCCTTTAATATTTTTACAATTCCAATTCCATCTTCATTTGCTTTTATAACTTCTGAAGTTGATTTTAATATATTATCTGTATTACTATTTAATTCAACAAATTTATTAGCTAAATTTATAGTAAGCTGATTTCCTTTATCTGCATCTAAAGCTTGGTTTGTAGCACCTTTTGATATTTCTTCAACAGTTCTTGATATTTCTTCTGCAGAAGCATTGGTTTCTTCAGATGTAGCAGCAAGTGTCTGTCCTACCTCTAAAACATCCTTTGAAAGTTCTTGAATATCACCAATTAAATTAGATACGCCTTGAATCATGGAATTAAATCCATTTCCCATCATACCTATCTCATCATTACTAATTATTTCATTTCGAACAGTTAAATCACCATTTTTTATCCTTTCTATATTTTTTGATAATTTATTTAAACTTCTGGATAAACCTCTTGAAAATAAAGACGATATTACTATAGCTATAAATAACACTATTAATCCAAATAATAATATTGACTTCATTAATCCTGTTGTATGTTCTTTGTACTCACTTTTATACATAGTTACAATAACAGTCCATCCTAATTTATCCATCTTAGAAAAAGAAGCAAATTTCTTTTCACTAACACCATTTTCCTCATTTGTATAGTCAACTTCACCTTCATCTTTTTCACTAATAGAATCTTTAAGACTAGTAATAGGTATAGATTGTCCTACTAATTCATTATTTTTATAGGTCATTATCATATTATTGCTATCTGTAATAAAAGCATATCCCTGTTTTCCAATTGTAATTCCATTAATCATATCTGACAAAGTTTCTAAACTAATGTCTAAGGACAAAACACCAACAATTTCATTTTCATAATTTATAGGAATAGCTGCCGAAACAACTAATTCATTAGTGTTAGAATCATTATAAGGATCTGTCCATATAATTTCATTCTTTTCTACAGCCTTTGTATACCAAGGTCTAACAGTAGGGTCATAATCTTCTTTAAATTCAGTATACGGAAATGCATATATTCCTTTATCATTAGTTCCTAGATAAATTAATAAAACATTTTCATGTCCCTTTGTAAAGCATTCAAAACTTTTATACATCTCTTCTTCTGATATTTCAGATTTATCTTCCGCGAAAAATTTTATTACATTAGGGTCATTAGCCATCTGGGTTAAGCTTTCTTCATATCCCATTACATAATTATTTATTGAATATTTAGTTTGATTTGCAAATTCTAATGACGAAGTTTTTAAAGTCTCCTCTAATATTGACTCTGTTTTAGAATATGAAAAAATAGCTAGAGATACAAAAGGTATTGCTATAAGACATACAAACATAATTAATAGTTTGTTTTTAATATTAATATTTTTTAATTTCTTAATTTTCAACATATTTCCCCCTTAAAAATAGTATTGTTTAAATTTCTACATAATTATAGCATTTTTTCACATATTGAATCTACTTTTTTGTATTTATTTTTATTTTTATAATTATATTAAACATTTTCTTAATATAATTATAATATTTCCATAGAAAAATCATCTATATTAACTAAATATAGATGATTTCATTTATTATTCTTTGTTATAAATTTTAAAAATTAATTTTGCTACATCATATTTTAGTATTGTTCTTTGTTTAAGAAAAACTTCTTTTTTTTCTACATTTTCTATTTTATTTTCTATTTCATTTACTAATTCCTTATAACTATATGGTTGTAATCTATATATTCCTACATATTCCGCTAAATATTCTATTATTTTTATAAATATATTATCATAATCATCTTCATTACTACAATTAAATAACTTAGCTATTTTAGGAATTCCTTTTTCAATAAACATACGTCTTGAATGTATTTCCTCGATTTTAAGCATATCCATTACTAATCCAATATCATCCAAACTAGTATTCATTATCTTTTTATAGCAATCCTCTATCTCAGGTGTACTAGTAAGAAAATAACTAAATCCCTCATATTTATTAAAAGCTTTTAGTGTATCTAAATATCCCATATTTAAATCTTCTTTAGATTTTTCTCCATCAAATTCTAAAATCTTTACAAGATCACCTGAAGGTGAAATACAAATGATATCTATATTCTTATTTTTAACTGGCTTTTTTCTACCTATAGCCTTTAAATCCACTGCTATAACAGAATCAACATTTTTTTTGAGCAACATATTAATTGGAACATTATCATAAAATCCACCATCAATAAATCTTTTTCCATCTAACTCTATAGGCTTAAAACCTGGTAGAAATGAAGAGGCCACCATATATTCTATAAGCTTTCCTTCCGGTATGTCTTCAATAAATAACTCTAATGGCTTTCTATCTGTTAATGATACAGTAACTAATCCATATCCAATATTAGACTTTCTTATTTTATCTTCATCTATATAATTATGGATTAATTCCATCAAAGGACTAGTATCTAACCCTTTATTAGTAAATAATTTTTCTAAATTTTCCTTATATAATCCAATATTTATATCTCCTATATTTTTCAAATTCAAATTTAATATTTCCTTAAAAAAATTATCGTCGATTTCTATTACTTTTTCTGTAGATATATTATTCCAAACTTCAAGTGCCTGGTCAAAATCATTTTGTGCTACAAAAGCAGCATTTAAAGCACCAACTGACGTCCCTGAAACAACATGAATTTTTATATCTAATTCCCTAAGCGCCTTCCAAACACCAATATGATAACCACCTTTGCCACCGCCACCGCCTAATGCAAGCCCATATCTTTTCTCCATAATAACCACCCTTTTATAATAAATTCTTTTATATTTTACTGTACCGTCCCCATCTTTTCTCTGCAAGAATTAACAAAAGATATTACTCCCTTCCTAACTATCTCTTCATCATCAACTAATAACAATTTATACATCTTGTTTTACTTCCTTATACCTTTAACTTTAAATAAAAGGTTGCCCTAAAGCAACCTTTTTTCAAAATATTTTATTCTAATATGTTTAAAAGATACCCGTAGCCTTCATTGTCCATTTCAGCAACAGGAACAAATTCTATAGATGCACTATTTATGCAATATCTTTTTCCACCTTTATCTTCAGGTCCATCATCAAAAACATGACCTAAATGTATATTACCACTTCTACTTCTAACCTCAGTTCTAATCATATTAAAACTTTTATCTTCAACATAAATAACTACCTGCGGAATAATAGGCTTTGTGAAACTTGGCCAACCACATCCTGAATCATATTTATCTTTAGAAGAAAATAGAGGTTCATTTGTAGCTACATCAATATAAATACCTGCTTCATGATTGTCAAAATACTCATTAGAAAAAGCTGACTCAGTGTTATTCTCTACTGCTACACTATATTGGATATCTGTTAATTTTTCTTTAAGTTCTTCATTACTAGGTCTTGGATATTTTTCTATATCTATATTTATCACAATTTCCTCAAGTTTTGAAAAATCTATATGACAATATCCATTTGGATTTTTCTCTAGATAATCTTGATGATATTCCTCTGCTAAAAAGAAATTTTCTAAAGGTAGCACTTCAGTAAATATTTTATCTGTATACTTTTCTTGTTCTTTATTCAATACTTTATCTATTACTTTCTTATCCATATCATCCTTATAATATACACCAGAGCGGTATTGGCTGCCCATATCATTTCCTTGTCTATTTTCAGAAGTTGGGTCTACTACCTTGAAAAAATATGTTAAAAGTGTCTCTAAACTAACTCTCTCTGGGTCATATAAAACATGTACTGTTTCTGCAAAATTGGTTGTTCCTGTACATACCTGTTCATAAGTTGGTTCCTCTATATTACCATTTGCATATCCTGAAGTTACATCATAAACTCCATATATTTTAGACATATATGATTCTACTCCCCAAAAGCACCCACCTGCTAGCCATATTGCTTTAAGTTTTGTCTTATCATATTCTATATTCTCCTTAGGATTGTCTGTAAATTCATTAGTAGTTACATTTTTATTTTTATCTTTTGATTTTAATAAAGAGGGAATCAAAACTGCAGCACTTAATGCAACCACTATTCCTGCTCCTATTGATATTGCTTTTTTTTTCATACCATTACCACCTTTCTGTTTTATTTTATATTACTAAACTGAATTTTTATCTCTTCATTACTAGTATGCCCTAAAATAGTTTTAACCAAAATTCCGTCGCTTCCAATAACAGCTGAAGTTGGATATCCTCGAACCTGATATTTATTAGTTAAATCCCCATCTTCGTCTAAAAGTACTGTTACATTATCGTATTTTAAACCACTAAACCACTTTTTAAACTCTTCTTCATTCTTCTCACCTCTAAAACCAGGTGAAACTACTGTAATAACTTGAAATTCATTATTTTCTCCCGCTAGCGTATTTAGCTCATCTAATCCCGACAAACAAATAGAACACCAAGAAGCCCAAAATTTCACATACACTTTTTTGCCTTTATTATTAGACAATTTATAGATATTTCCATCCAAATCTTTCAATTCAAAATCTGGAGCTATATCTCCCTGATTAATATTTTCTTTGTCTGATTCCAGCATATCTCCAGTTTCATCCTCTGTGTTTTTATTTTCAGATCCTATAATATTAATTTTTTCATTCACACTTGTTTTTTTACTTTTCACATAACCAGCTATACCTATAGCTACTAAAGAAACTCCTACTACTACTCCTAAATATTTTATATTTTTCATTATTTCTACCTCCCACACTAATTTTTATTCAAATAATCTAGTTACAGCATTTAGACTATTATTCATAAGCAAAATTCCCATTATTATTATTATTATCCCGCCTAAAATCTTTATCTTTCCTAAATGTTTATTTATCTTTTTAACATGTCTTAGTAATCCATCCGAAAAAATAGCTATTATCAAAAATGGAATCATTAACCCTAAAGAATATACAATCATAAGCCATACTCCATACATGGCCTGTCCACCGGATGCTGATATTCCAAGCACAGCAGCTAATATTGGTCCTATACAAGGAGTCCATCCAAAGCTAAATGAAAAACCTAAAAGGAATGTACCTAATATTCCACTTTCACTTTTTACTATTAACCTTTTTTCTCTATCTAGAAATTTGAAATGTAATAATCCCGTTTGATGAATTCCTAATATTATAACCACAATCCCTGCAAGAGTTATAAACCATTTACTATTTATCACTGTTCCTAAAGAACCTGCTCCAAATCCTAATATTACAAAACTAGTAGATATCCCCGCAACAAAAACTAAAGTTTTTTCTATAACAAGAATATTTATATTTAATCTCCCTAATTTTTTAATATATTTTTCATAGCCTTCCTTATTTTGATCCCCTGCAAAAATAGATATATATACTGGTATTAACGGTACTAAACATGGTGAAAAAAAAGAAAATAATCCTGCCACAAAAACTGTACTCATAAAAACTTCATTTGTCACCATAATCTCCACCACCTTTACCTTATGACATTATTTTAACCCTTATTGTAAAATTAATACATAGAATATATTAATATAAATATTGAATTATTCTATATAAAATAAAGGAGATGACAATTAATCATCCCCTTACATTTTAAAATAAATCATTTATTAATCAATATCATATATATCAGAAAATTCTATATTTATTCTGTCAATGTTAATGTCAGAAGATATATCTTTTTTATATTCATCATCATCATTCATCACTTCAACGGGTAAAACTATTTTAAATTCAGTTTCTTTTCCTTCTTTACTGTTAACTGTTATTTCACCATTATGCATTTCTACAAAAGATTTTACTAAATAAAGTCCTATTCCACTTCCTTCATATTCTCTTGATAGTGACCTATTAGCTTGACCAAAACGTTCAAATATTATTTCAAAATCTTCTTCTGGAATTCCTTTACCTTCATTTTTTACACTAATAATCACATTTGATCCTTTGTCCTCTAAATCAACTTTAATTTCACCACCTGCAGGAGTATATTTAAATGCATTAGATAATAAATTTAAAATTATTCTTTCTAGTTTATCATCATCAAAAGCCATAATTTTTTCTTCTACATTTGTATCAAATATAAGTCTTATATTTTTAGTTTGTATATACACTGCTGTTGATTGCGCTATGTCTTCCACAACACTTACTATATTGTGATTTTTTTTATTAAATCTCATAGATCCAGAATTAAATTTAGTTATATCTAAAATATTATTTACTAATCTAATCATTCTAAAACAATTTTGTTTCATTATTTTCAAATATTCCTTACATTTTTCTTTATTTTCAACATTATAATTATTAAAATACATTTCTAATGACTGAATAACAATATAAATAATATTTATAGGTGTTTTTATTTCATGAGATATATTAATAAAAAACTCTGTTATTAATATATTGAATTCCCTAGTTTCATTAAGCAATTTCAAATTTTCTTTAGCATTAGATTTTAAAACTTCTAATTGTTTTTCATTTGTTATATCAAGAAAAAAAGTTAGCACTGATGGCTCGCCTTCATAAACAAAAAATAATGATGTGTTTCGTACTGTAATAGGATCTCCATTAGCATTAAATATAGTTTCCTCCTCTACTACTTTTGAAACTTTTTCATTAATAATTTTTGAATATTTTTTTCTAACTTGTTTTATATTCTCTTCATCATACCAATTATAAATAGTTTTTTCATCTATTTTGCTTACCTCTTTATATTTTAATAATTTTGCAGTCCTCTCATTTGAATATATGATTTCACCATCTTTATGTACAATAATAGCATTTTCCGCATTTTCAAATAACATATCAAAACACATCTTGTTTTTTAACAACAATTTTTCTATTTTATCTCGCTTACTGTATTGAATTTCTAATTCATCACTCAACAAACTAAGCTGTTTTTCTTTTTTATTATTATTATTATTTACTATTTCTACATAATACCCAAGAATCCATGCCACAAAAATAAACACTCCTACTAAAATCAAATCATTTTCAAAATATATATTAGTACCATCAACAATTGGTGCATAAATTAAATCAATTCCTAAAATAGATATTCCGCAAACAAAAGATGTTATAACTCCACAGCGAATACCATATTGAATTGTAGCTATAATAATTACAAGTAAAAATATATACTTAAATTCCTTTTGATAAGCATGAAATAAACATATAGGTAAAATAATAATCAAAACATAAAAAATTAATTCAATAGAAAAAAATTTGGTATTTTTATTTTTTCTGTTAGTTGAAAAAATATTTATAATAACCCAAACTAAGCAAATTAATAAAAAACTACTTAACAAAGCAAAAATATATTTTTCATTAATATATCCATATTTATTCTTCAAATCCAAAAAATAATCTGGCAAACATTGATATACAATTATACATATAAATAATAATATTGCACTTTTTAAACTAAATAATATTGTATTCATTTCCTCTTGCATATCACCATTATTTATTCTCAATTACTTTCCTCCACCATAAAATAGAAATTATAAATCCTAAAATATGATTATACACTTTTAAATATCTTAAAACAAATACCCTCTAAGTAAACTTTGAACATTTAGTTCATGTCTACTTAGAGGGCTTGTTTTGGTATAATTTTTTATTGTTTAGCTACTTCAACTATATGTGCAGCATTTAATTTGAATTCATCAAGTAAATCCACTGCTGGGCCCGAATGTCCGAAGCAATCATTTACGCCAATTTTAGTTACTGGTGTTGGATATTTTTCTGAAAGTAATCCACAAACAGCATCACCTAATCCACCAATAACATTATGTTCTTCAACAGTTATTATTCTTCCTGTTTCTTTTGCAGCTTTTATAATTAATTCATTATCAAGAGGTTTAATAGTATGAATATTTATTAATCTTGCATTAATTCCTTGTTCTTCTAGTATTTTAACAGCTTCTAAAGCACGAGATACCATAAGTCCAGTAGCAATAATAGTAAGATCATTACCTTCATGAAGTGTAACCCCTTTTCCAATCTCGAATTTATAATCTTCATCATTATTAAAACTTTCAACTGCAAGTCTACCAAGACGAATATATACTGGACCATTATATTCTATTGAAGCCTTTACAGCAGCTTTCATTTCGTAGTGGTCTGAAGGATTTAATACAACCATACCTGGAATAGTTCTCATAAGTGCTAAATCTTCATTACATTGATGAGTGGCTCCATCTTCTCCTACAGATATTCCAGCATGAGAACCTACTATTTTTACATTTAAATGAGGATATCCAACAGAATTCCTTACCTGCTCATACGCACGACCAGTTGTAAACATAGCAAAAGATGTTGCAAATGGTATCTTGCCACAAGTTGCAAGACCTGCAGCTATACCAACCATATTACATTCTGCAATACCGCAATCTATAAAACGTTCAGGGTAATCTTTCTTGAAAATACCTGTTTTAGTCGCTGCTGCAAGATCAGCATCTAGAACAACTACTTGAGGATATTCTTCAGCCAATTCTGACAAAGTTTCTCCGTAACTTTCTCTTGTTGCTTTTTTTACTATATCAAACATTTATTCGCCCTCCAATTCGGATAATACTTTATTTAAATCCTTCATTGCAACTTCATATTGCGCTGCATTTGGAGCTGAACCATGCCAATTAACTTGATTTTCCATGAAAGATACATCTTTACCTTTAATTGTTTTTGCAATAATTGCACAAGGTTTCCCTTTTACTGTTTTTGCATGATTAAAAGCATTTTCTATTTCATCAAAATTATGTCCATCTATAATCTGTACATCGAAACCAAAAGAATGGAATTTCTCATCAATTGGTTCAGGTCCACCAACTTCTGCAATTGTTCCATCTATTTGAAGACCATTATTATCCACGATAAAACAAATGTTATCTAAATTGTTATGAGATGCAAACATTGCTGCTTCCCAAACTTGGCCTTCTTCTATTTCTCCATCTCCAAGCACTGCATAAACTCTATAATCTTTATTATCTAGTTTGCCTGCAACAGCCATACCACAAGCTGCAGAAACTCCTTGACCTAAAGAACCAGTACTCATATCAACTCCAGGTGTTCCCTTCATATCAGGATGTCCTTGAAGCATAGCTCCAATTTGTCTTAATTTTTTTAGCTCATCTAATGGAAAATATCCCTTTAGTGCTAGCGCAGCATATAACCCAGGTGCACAATGACCTTTTGAAAGCACAAAACGATCTCTATTTTCGTCCTTTGGATTTTTAGAATCCACATTCATTTCTTTAAAATATAAATAGGTAAATAGATCAGACGCTGACAAACTTCCACCAGGATGACCAGACTTTGCATTGTACACTCCTTCTATTGCACCCATCCTTACTTTACAAGCAAGAATTTGTAGTTCTTTCTTTTCAGTATTATCCATATCTTTTCTCCTTTATAATTCTTATTATCTTCAACAAATATAATATATCAATTAAACACCTTACTGTCAATTTATTAACATTTAATAATTCACAAATTCTATAAAATCACTTCCCAAGGATTTTCTTTTGATTCCATATATAAAATACAACTTAATATTGAGTTTTCAACCATATCACTAACAGCTTGGTCTGTATAAAAAGCCGTATGTGGTGAAATTATTACATTAGGATAAGATTTTAAAATTGCCAATTCTCTATTATCTAGTATTTCATATTTTAAATCTTTATAATAAAGATTTTCTTCATTTTCTATTACATCTAAAGCTACACCACCAATTTTCTTATATTCTATTGCATCAATTAAATCTTTTGTATCAATAAGCGAACCCCTAGCAGTATTTATAATAAATACTCCATCTTTCATTATTTTTATAGATTCCTTGTTGATTAAATGATAATTTTCTTTTGTAGCTGGTGCATGAAATGTAATAATATCACTTTCTCTAAGTAATTTTTCAAGTGTTACATACTCAGCATATTCTTTTATTTCCTCATTTTCATAAAGATCATAGGCTATTAATTTGCATTCAAACCCTCTCATATGTTTTATAACTGTACACCCAATTTTACCTGTTCC
>JBGUER010000040.1:0-19154 GCA_041821285.1 Clostridiaceae bacterium | reverse complement strand
TTGTTTTCATGTTCTTTTCTGAAATTCATTATTTCTTCTTCTGATTTAAATAAAGGTTCTAATCTTTCAACTTCCTCTTGTTTTGCAGTTTTTAATCTATCTAATTTTTTATACACATCTTTAAAATTAACTACTTTATTTGATCTTCCATTCATAGCTGCTCCAAGAGCTACAAAAAGCTTTGAATCCTCAGGAAATATTATTTGTTCTTTTCCCAATTTTAATGT
Organism: Clostridiaceae bacterium; assembly: GCA_041821285.1. GTDB lineage: Bacteria > Bacillota > Clostridia > Clostridiales > Clostridiaceae > JAJBWD01. The sequence continues at coordinate 18,927 of JBGUER010000040.1, read as the reverse complement.
TTCTATAAATCTTTGTCTAAGCTCAGATAAAAAACATAAAGGACCTCCTAAAAAAGCAACATTCCCTTTAATAGGTCTTCCACAAGCTAATCCACTAATAGTTTGATTAACAACAGCTTGAAAAATAGATACAGCTACATCCTCTTTCATAGCCCCATCATTTAAAAGAGGTTGAATATCACTTTTAGCAAAAACACCACACCTTGCTGCAATTGGATATATGGTTTTATAATTTTTAGCAAGCTCGTTTAATCCCATAGCATCTGTTTGAAGAAGCGTTGCCATTTGATCTATAAAAGCTCCCGTACCACCAGCACAGGTCCCATTCATTCTTTGCTCTACACCATTTCTAAAATAAGTTATTTTAGCATCTTCTCCACCTAATTCTATAGCTACATCTGTATTGGGAATTATTTCTTCAACTGCATAATTACATGCTATAACTTCTTGCACAAATTGTATATCAAGCCATTTTGATACAGATAAACCTCCAGAACCTGTAACCATAATAGTTACATCATAAGAAGAAAACATACTATAAGCTTCTTCTATAAGACTCTTAATAGTCTCCTTTATATCAGAAAAATGCCTTTTGTATCTACTATAAAGAATATTATTTTTATAGTTTACAACTACTAATTTTACAGTTGTAGAACCAACATCAAGTCCCACATTCAATGTTTTACTCATAAAACTCTCCTCTTATATATAAAATATTTATCCTTCTTATATTCTATATATTATTAATAATAAAATCAACCTTTTATACCGAATATAAAAAAGCCATATACTAAAGCTTAACAAATATTTTAAATTTATCAAAACACTAATTTTTGCTAAATTTAATCAAAATCAATTAAATTACCTTAATATAAGCTAACATGTATAGTTTAAGTACTATTCCTTTTATTTTCTATATACTATGAAAAAAAAATGTTAGCCTAAGCTAACATTCCCATAAGTTTTTATATTCTATTCCTGTTAATTCTTCACATACTTTTCTGCTTTCCTCAGATACATCTTTTTTTAAGCCACCATTTTTTAACCTTTCAACTTCATCTATTAATATTTTATGGTTTTTAGGATTTACCTTGAATTTAAATGAAGCTGATAATCCTAGAATTATTAATATAATCGGTCCAAAACATACTATATTTCTTATTCCTTCTAAAGTATAATTACTTAAAACAATATTAGGTTTATATCCTATAGCTGATAAAATTGCACCAACAGTAAATAGTGCTATTGCTTGAGATATTTTTCTAATTAATGTCATCTGACCTGCATATACACCTTCTCTTCTTCTACCAGTTATCATTTCATCTACATCTGTCACAAATGGCAATATATTATATGGAATCATAACTGCACCAGATTGCCCAGCTCCTATTACAACTGCTAAAATAAACACTAAGTATTTAGAGGACTCCGGCTTAACAAAACTTAAAGCTATTATTCCAATGGCCCATATAATCAAACATAATTTATAAGTAAAAGCATTTCCTTTCCTTGAAGTAAGTTTAGTTACCCATGTCAACGAAATAATTTGAGTTATAAATACTATAGCTAAAGTTAACGTATACACATTCCTCATATTTAAATAATCAGTTACAAAATACAATAAAACAGCTAACAATATATCCATAGCAACATAGGCTCCAAGATACATTATAATATGAACTCTAAAAGATTTATTTCTAAAAGATGAGCCAAATTCTTTAAATATATTTATAACATCACTTTTAAAATTCTCACTTTTAGAAACCTTAACATCTTTATTTTCCCATGTACCCTTGTACACTATTATCCAAGGTGATGCAAATAATAAACCAAATATAACAGCCATAACTATATACCCTGTACTAGAATTAGGATATGCATCTATTATTTTAAGTGGAATTATACTTCCAAAGAGTCCTGCAAGTTGTGAAAAAAACATTCTATTTCCAGTCATCTTGCTCCTTATAGTATAATCATTCGTCATCTCTGCACTTATTGTATTATATGGAACCATAACCATAGTAAATACTGTATTAAAAAGTAAGTAAACGATTAAATAATATGCAAAGTTATTTTCAAAATTCATAGGAAGCCATAATAATATAAATGAAACAGCTATAGGTATCATTCCTATTAGAAAATATACTCTTCTTCTACCATATTTAGACTTAGTATGATCTGAAATATAACCCATAACAGGATCAGTTATAGCATCCCACACCTTACCAATTGCTATAATAGTTCCAGCTAAGATTGGTGCAATAAATGCTGTATCAGTTAAAAAGTTTAAAAAAAGTGTACTTATTATTAAAAATGCTCCTCCCCCGTATATATCACCTATGCCATAAGCAATCATATTTTTTCTTTTAACTTGTCTTTTTTCTTTAATCTCCATAATATCCCCCTATTTTTTAAACGTTTTAATTAACTTAATCATATTATACATTTAAGTAAAAAGCAATAAATACTACATTTTAATATTCAAAAATATATTAATTTTTTGTTAATAAGAGATAGACAGCCGAAGCTGTCTATCCCAATTTTTTACACAATATATTTTCTAGATTTAATCTTTTTACATTTTCATTTATTTTATTTATATCTAATTCATATAAACCTAGCTCCTTCATTCTACTAAAATAAGAAGCACCAGCAAAGGTATATCTATTTCTTCTTCCTTCTTTACTTCCTATTTTTTCTTTAGCATATGCTATTATATCTCCAATTACAGTCTCTCTTGAAAGTATAACAGGCTCAATACCAAGTGTATATCTAACTGCATTTACCCCAGCTAGACTCCCAGTACATATTGCTTCAGTATGCCCCACAAATAAGCCAGCTTTTTCACCTGCACAATATAAATTTTTAATTCCTATAACCTTCATATCGTTCTCTCTAGGCGCTACGGATAAATATCTAATAGAATTTCCTTTTCCGCCAGCATATGGATCTAAATACCTAGCATTCTCAAATCCTTTTATTTCTCTTAACTTGTCTAATGGATAATAAGTAGTCATAAGCTTTATATGACCCGTATCTAATAAAACTATATTTTCTGCGTATTCTTTTAAAGCATACTGTTGACATACCTTAGTTTTTAATTTATCTAAATTAACAGCTTCTTTAGGTAATTTAACTACACATACCCCTTTTTCATGGAGCTCATCTATAATATCCTTTGATAAACTTTCACGGCATAATTCACAAGAACCTGAAAATGCACCATATATATCATCTTCCCTTTCACCTTGAAGATCTTTTATTCCTGCTCTCTCACTTATGCTTATCCTTGGCCCGAAAGCAGGACACCTTAAAATACACATAGAACATCCATTACCATATCTCAAACAATTTCCCATAGGACCAGTCGACCCTGTTGTTTCTATAAAAACATCACCTTCAACATAATCTCCATCCGAAAAAACAATTCCTTTTATTGAATTACCTTCCATTTTTACATCAATTGCTCTTTTTACAAGATTATATTTAATTCCAAGTTTTTTTAAATATCTTCTTACTTCAGGTTCAATTAAATTTACATCATATAAAGAAGCATGTTCATGCCCTGGAAAATCCATATTTTTATGATGAGAACATTTATCAGTAATTTTTATTAAATCACCTGCTCCTAATGCTATAAGTTCTTCAGATGCAGTAAATCTCCCATTATTTCTCATTATGCCACCTACATTACCAAGACCTAATAACAAATCTGTCTTTTCATATATTTCCACAGATGCCCCAGATTTTTTAGCTGTTAAAGCGGCTGCAACTCCAGCCCAGCCCCCCCCTATAATAATAACCTTCAATGCTTATTCCTCCATCAAATTAATCTTCTATCTTCAAATATATATTTAGGTTCTATTTGAATTTTGCAAAGTCTTTTAACTCTATGGTTCTTATATCTTATACTACAAGAACCGCACACACCTTCACCACAACACATCTTTGCATTATTACAACAAGAATGTTTTTTATCTTCTAAATAATTTATAACTTTTGCTATAATAATATCTACAGTGCTACAATGAATTAAAAATGTTTCTTTATTTATTTTATCTAAAAACCCTCTAAATTCATCAGTTAATTCTCCATTTTTAAATAAATTCATTTGAATAATTTCATCTGTATACCTTATTAAGTAATCATTAATAAATGAAAGATTAAGTCCTCCATTTTCAAATATATATATTATTTTATTTCCATTATTTTTAAGCTTCTTTATAACAGGAATAGATGGTGCTGTTGCTATTTTACTTGCTATAACAACACACACCTTGTCTTTTGTATTTACAATATTTTTAAGACCCAAAACACCATTCCAATATGGTCCTCTAACTAAAATCTTATCCTCTAAATCTAGTAAATTTTTAGTTTTAATTCCTCTTATTTCTATAGCTATTTTTATAATGTCATTTTCACTATCAGCTTCCATTATAGAAATTGGAGCGTCATAAAAACTTTCTGCATTTGGGTTTCTTACAAATACAAAACTACCTACATAAGTTAAATCCTTAACTAAGTAATGTGGCAACTTTATAGTTAATAATATTATTTTTTCATCTAATACTATTTTTTCTAAAATAGATCCATTAAAGGTTTCTCTCCCTTTCTTGGCCTTATTTTCATTTTGAACCAATTCTTGATATATACAAACTCCTTTCCAATTTTTACAATCACAAAATTTTTTCCCGTTCAACTGGGAACATAAAATGCACTCATCTGTTTCAGCTAAATGACAAGGACAAAATTGAGTTCCTGCGTCTATACAATCAACATATTCGTAATCCATATTCCTTCCTAAAATATTACTTTACTAATAAGATATAACTAAATCAATGATTTTGTTACAACCCATTAAAATACTTCATTTAAATGTTTTTTTAAATTATTATAGTACCATTTTTTTATTTTCGATTTATAGTCAACATCATTATTTGCTTTTACTTCCTTGCTTACTAATATATTATCTCCACTAAATATACATAAAGTTCCAACTACATCACCTTTAGAAATTGGTAATTTGTTATCATCTAAAAATAATTTGCATTGATAATTTTTCTCTTTATGTTCTAAAACATTTATGTCCTTTTCAGCAACTACTTCTAATTTAGTATTTGCATTTTTTATATCTTTTGTATATATTACATCATCTTTTTTATATATTGTTTTATTTTCATAATTTGCGTCTATATACTGATAAACTTTTTTAGCTTGATTCCACCTATCTTGACAATTAAGTAAAACTATAACTATATTCTTTCCATTAAAATCTGCAGACACAACTAAACATTTTCCTGCATTCCCTGTATAGCCAGTCTTTACACCATTAGCTTCTGGCATAAGGAATAAAATTTTATTAATATTCCTATAGCTTCTAGTAAAACCATATTCATCTTGACTTATTTCTTTGGTATTTACTATTTTGTTAAATTCTTCATTTTCTTTTGCGTAGCAAGTTATCAATCCAAGCTCGTAAGCAGTTGAATAATGCTCTTGACTGTCTAATCCATGAGGAGATTCAAAATGGGTGTTTTTCATTCCTAACTCATCAACATACTCATTCATCATTTTAATAAAATTATCATAATCTCCCCCTACACCTTCTGCTATCGCAACCGCTGCATCATTTCCAGAACGAAGCATTAAACCATAAAGAAGTTCTCTTAATGTAACCTTTTCTCCTTGTTTATATCCTACTTGAGAACCTTTAACACTAGATGCTTTTTTTGAAATAGTATAAACATCATCTAAATTTCCCTGCTTTAATGCTACCATTATTGTAATAATTTTAGTAGTACTTGCAATAGGAATTCTTTCATTAATATTATTTTCAAATAATACAATTTTAGAATCACAATCTATTGCCATAGAAGCTCTTGCAGGTACATATGGTTCTTTAGCATTGACATTTGTATTAAATAAAATTACAAATAAAATTATTAATACTAAATTTCTTTTTTTCATTTTATCACCTCGAAATAATCTAAATGCATAACAATAAAATTTGGTTAATTTACTTATAAGGATATTTTGTGCAAAATTCAATATAATACTCTTAAAAATTTATTCCAATTCTTAATTTTAGTTTACATAATAATTATTATGTAAACTAAAATTAAATCAGTTAAAATAATGCTTTTATATAATAAAAAGTAATTTTATCTATTGTGTAATTTACTATTTTTTATGGCAATAATTATAAATATATCAATTGGAGGAAATTCATGATTTATTTTCTATTGTTTATTATTATTATTTTTATACCTATACCTATTAAAATATCCATTAACTACAATAAAAATTTAAACATATATATCTACAAAATAAAAATCAAAAAAAAGCCTAAGAAAAAAAAGCACATATCAACAAAGTCAAATTTCACTTTTAGAGAAATTTTAGATATATTATCTATTCTTAATAAATCTAAATTTAAGCCAATATTATTTTTCAATTTAGATTTTGAATATGGATTTTCAGATGCTGCTATCACTGCCATATCTTATGGTGTTTTTACTACCTTATTAGGCTTAATTCATAATAAAAGTTCTGATTTTTTTAAACTAAAAAAATTCAATGGAAATATAAATATAAATTATGAAAATCAAATAGTAAAATTATCTATTACTAGTATAATTTTTATAAATATTGCAAACATTATATACGACTTAGGATTTATTTACTTAGCTGTTTATAAAAATAAAAGGAGATGATACACATGGAAAACCATCCAATAGAAACTTTAATGAAAACTACCATGGAAAATTTAAAACAAATGATAGACGTTAACACAATAGTTGGTGATTCAGTAGAAGCAATTGATGGTTCTGTTATTATGCCTATTTCTAAAGTTTCTTTCGGTTTTGCTTCAGGAGGAAGTGAATTTTCTAAAAAAGCCCCTCAAGATTCATCTTATCCATTTGGAGGAGGTTCTGGCGCTGGGGTTACAGTAAAGCCAGTTGCCTTTTTAGTTTTAAAAAATGATAAAATTAGACTTCTTCCTGTAGACCAAGATAATACTTATGACAAAATTGTAGATACAGTCCCTCAGATTGCAGATATACTAAAAGATTATTTCACAAAAAAAAATTCTCAAGAAGAAAAGGATAATGAGTAATTACTCATTATCCTTTTCTTCTTCATCAACTTCTTCATCAACTAATCCATCAATTAATGGTAAGTCTATTAAATTTTCTATTCCAAAATAGCTTAAAAATTCATCTGTTGTAGCATATAAAATAGGCCTTCCCGGTGCATCTAATCTCCCCTTTTCTTCTATAAGTTTCTTTTGAACCAAAGTATTTATTGCACTGTCACTTTTTACCCCTCTAATCTCTTCTATTAATATCCTAGTTATGGGCTGCCTATAAGCTATTATTGCTAAAATCTCTAAGGATGCTTGTGATAAAGACTGCCTACTATTAATATTTAATATTTTTTCAACATAAGAATTATTAATTCTCTTAGAAGCTAATGCATATTTATCATCTGTTATTATAAGTTCTATTCCTCTTATATCCTTTTCATACTCTAGCGATAATTCCTTAATAAGTCGTTTTGTATTAGATTCGCTAAATCCAATAATAGATGCAATATCCTTTAATTTCATAGGTTCGCCTGTTGTAAACAATAGTGATTCTATAATAGATAAAAAATACTCCTTATTCATTACCTCTTTGAATTCAATCTGATTTAAATTTAATTTATTCATCCACTATTACCCTTTCTATAGTTATATCTTTAAAATTAGATTTTTGGTTTATTTTTACATCTCTTGATTTTACAAGTTCTAGTAAAGCTAAAAATGTTACTACTATTTCTATTTTATTAGAACACGCTTTTGATATATTAGAAAAATTAATTTTCTCTTCTAATGCAACTATATTTTTTATATATTCAATTTTATCCTCTACTTTATATAAATCCAATGATATTTGTTCTTGTATCACATTTTCATTTTTTTTATCCTTCATCATATTTATTAAATCATTATAAATTTTAAATAAATCATATAAAGTTTTACCATTTAAAATATCTCTATTTACCTCAAGCAAGCCACTATCATCGATTATTTCAGGCCTTTTGTAAAAAGCCTGTCCATATTCATCTTCCCTTTTCTTCAAATAAAAAGCAACATGCTTAAATTTATTATACTCTATAAGCTTTTGTATAAGTTTTTTCTTTGGGTCTTCTTCCTCTTCTTCTATTGGGTTTTTAGGTAGCAACTCTCTAGATTTTATTTCTAAAAGCGTTGCTGCGGTAACTATGAATTCAGAAGCTATATCTAAATCCATTTCCTTCATTAAATCTAAATATTCTAAATAATGATTAGTTATTTCAAATATAGATATTTCATATATGTCCATTTCATTTTTTTTTATTAAATGCAATAGAAGGTCAAAGGGTCCTTCAAAATTTCTTATTTTAATGTTAAGTGCCATAAAATTTCTCCTAAATATATTTTAACAAGTTTATTTCATCTGATGTCATTGTATTTATTTTTAATTTGTATAATTCTTCTAAAATATTTCCAACGGAGGGTCCTGAAACATTGAAATATTTAATTATATCATAACCTGTAGTTTGTAATTTAATTGTTTTTAATATTTTTGAAAATAAATTGATTTTATAAAAAATTTCATCATATGAAGAATAAATGATAATTTCATAATAAGTTTTATCTTTTAATAGTAAATATATGGAGTAATTATCTAAAGTATTAGATAGCTTTTCTATAATATCATATTTTTCTTTGCTATATTTAAAAAAAGATTTTTTTAATTCTTTATCAAAAACAGAATTATCTTCAAAATATCTTAGGACTCGTTGATCTTTTATAGACAAGTATATATTAATTAGTCTTATTTCGATTTTACTATAATCATGTATATAAAAATTTTTACCTATATTATTAAAATTCATATCCCATATGTTTAAAATTTCAAACATTTTGAAATTTTCAACCCACTTATCTTCTTTTGATAAAAGATATATTTCCTTAATTATTCTATCACAAGATAATAGATCTAAACTAGATATTTTTATTTCTGTCTTTATTTCATCTATATCTTTTAAAATAAATCCATATCTATTAGCGTATTTTATAGCCCTGAATATCCTTGTTGGGTCTTCTCTATAACTATTATAATGAAGCTTTCTAATTATACCATTTTGTATGTCCTTTAATCCTTCGTAGCAATCTATAAGGTCATTATCTATTATATCATAAGCTATAGAATTAATGGTAAAATCCCTTCTTTTAATATCATCATTAATATCAGAATAAGTAATTTCAGGTAAACATCCATCTTTTTCATAGTATTCTTTTCTAGATCTTACTATATCAACTTTTATTCCATTAATTATTAATTTAGCTGTTTGAAATTTATTGTTATATTCTATTTTTTCACATTGTATATCTTGAATAATAGTTAAAACGTTAAAATCAATGGTAAAATCCAAATCAATAATAGGTTTATTTAATATAATGTCTCTAATTGCACCGCCTACTAAATAACATTTACAACCTTTTATAATAGAAATTTCTTTCATCATATCTATTATTTTTATATATTTTTCATCAAATTTTTTTATTATATCCATAATAATCACCTAAAAAAGAAGTTTACTTTTATTATAACAAAGTAAACCTCTAAATTTAAGTATTAAACTGCATTATAAAATATATTTTGAAAGTTTTCTTTTATATTTTGAAAAGTTTTGTGTTTTTTAACATCTCTGTCTGTGTAAACTGGTATTTCGCCATATAATATACCATCTAAATAAACTTCACATATTCCAATACAATCTCCTTTTTTATAAGATTTTTGACTATCTTCTAATTTTAATTTTTTCTCTATCTTTTCTTCCATACCTTTTGGAAAAACTAATGATAAGTTTTCAGAAGCCTTTACTATATAAAATTTATCACCTTTTTTATTTAATGGTATTTTTTCTACTTCTTGATCTTTTTCTAAAACAACACTACTTTGATATTTAGAAAATCCATAATTTAAAAGCATTGATGCATCTCTATTTCTAATTTTATAAGTTGGTGCTCCCATTATAATAGATAGCATTCTAACACCATCTCTTACTGCTGTTGTTGATATACAATATTTAGCAGCATCTGTAAATCCTGTTTTTAATCCATCACAGCCCTCAAAAAATCTAACCAGCTTATTATGATTAACAAGTTCTATAGGAGTCTTTCTTCCTTCACTTATTGTTTCCATATATGTTCCTGTATATTTTAATATAGAAGGGTATTTTAATAACTCTCTTGACATAATAGATATATCATAAGCGGTAGTATAATGACCTTCCGCAGTTAATCCTGTGCAATTTTTAAAATCAGTATCTTTCATACCTAGTTCTTTTACTCTTTCATTCATCATAGCTACAAAATTTAATTCACTACCACCAATATATTCTGCCATTGCAACTGCTGCATCATTACCTGATGCTATAGCTATTCCTTTTAATAATTCTTCTACTGTTCTTATTTCTCCTGTATCTAAAATCATGGAACTTCCACCCATATTTTTTGCATTTTCGCTTACTGTGACTTTATCTTCTAATTTTATTTTTCCAGAATCTATATATTCCATTGTAATAAGCATAGTCATTATTTTTGTAACTGAAGCAGGTGCATATTTTTCATGAGAATTTTTTTCAAATATTATTTTACCTGAAATAGGTTCAATTAATAAAGCAGAATTTGCCTCTACCTGTATGTTTTCATCTGCAAATACTTTATACGAAAAGAAATTAGAAAAATAAAATATAGATAACAAACAACATATAACAATTTTTTTCATTTTCATTTTTATTACCTCCTTCTAAATCTATTTTGACCATAAAAGAAAAAAATTATTATATATAAATTTTAACAAAAAAACTCTATAAAAATTTATAGAGTTTTTTTTATACTATTTTATTATTTGATAAATATACTTTATTTCTTCATTAAAAGAATCTCCTATAGAATAAGCTTTTTCAACAACTTTTATAGCCTCTATGTTATCTTCCATATTACTATGCAGAATACAAAGCACATCTTCTTTTTTTACCTTATTTCCTACTTTTTTCTTTAAAGTTATACCTGCTGCATAATCTATTTTATCTTCTTTTGTCTTTCTGCCTGCTCCAAGAAGCATTGCCGCCATACCAATACTTTCTGCTTCAATGCCTGTTACAAATCCTGAGGTTTTAGCTTTTACCTCAATATGATATTTAGCAATAGGAAGAAGGTCTGGATTATCTACAATATCACTATTTCCACCTTGTATTTCTATAAATTCTTTTAATTTTTCTATAGCTTTCCCTGTATTTATAACCTGCTTTAAGCTCTTATAAGCTGTTTCAAAATCCTTAAATGCTCCTCCAAGGATAGTCATATATGATGCTATAGTTAAAGCTACTTCAACCTCATCCTTTGAACCATTTCCTTTTAAAACTTCAATAGCTTCCCTTATCTCATTTGCATTTCCAACTTCATGTCCTAATGGTTGGTCCATATTAGTAATAATAGCAACAGTCTTTCTATTTAATGAATTTCCAATATCAACCATTGTTCTAGCCAAATCTACTGCTGAGTCTAATGATTTCATAAAAGCGCCTGAACCAACCTTTACATCTAAAACTATGGCATCGGAACCAGAGGCTATTTTTTTACTCATAATTGAACTAGCTATTAAAGGAATACTGTTTACTGTAGCTGTTACATCCCTTAATGCATATATTTTTTTATCTGCTGGAGTTAAATTTGCTGTTTGTCCTACTAAAGCCATTTTATATTTGTTTACATTTTCTATGAATTTCTCAGGACTTAATTCTGTTTTAAAGCCTTCTATGGACTCCAATTTATCTATTGTTCCTCCAGTATGTCCAAGTCCTCTACCGCTCATTTTTGCTACAGGTATTCCAAATGATGCAACTAAAGGTATAACAATTAATGATATTTTATCTCCTACACCTCCTGATGAATGTTTATCTACCTTTATGCCATCTATCATAGATAAATCAGCCTTACTTCCTGAATTTACAAATGCCATAGTTAAATCCGAAATTTCTCTCTTATTCATTCCCTTAAAATAAACAGCCATTAAAAAAGCAGATACTTGATAATCTGGTATACTTCCCTTAGTATATCCTTCTACTATATAATCTATTTCTACTTTTTCTAAAATTTGTCCTAATTTCTTTTTTTCAATTAAGTCTACCATTCTCATTGAAGTAATCTCCTTTTTATATATTTTTAACCGTTTCTTTCACTAGTGAAACAAATCTTTTCATAGCCCTATTGGCATTTTTTAATACTATTTCATGGTCTACAGGCTCTAACGTATCTGCTATAGCCATATCTGTTATGCAAGAGATTCCAAGGACCTTCATCCCCATGTGATTTGCTACTATAACTTCTGGAACTGTAGACATCCCCACTGCATCTCCTCCAATAAGTCTTAACATTCTAAGTTCTGCAGGTGTTTCAAAATTAGGTCCTGACACCGATGCATATACTCCCTTTTGAACTTCAATTGATAATTTTTTTGCTGCATCTTCAGCTATATTTATTAGATCTTTATTATACGCACTACTCATATCTGGAAATCTTGGTCCTAATTCATCATAATTTTTCCCAGTTAACGGATTACCACCTAATAAATTTATATGATCTTGTATAATCATCAAGTCTCCTGCATGAAATTTAGGATTCATTCCTCCTGCTGCATTAGATACTATAATATTATCTATTCCCATAGCTTTTACAACTCTAATTCCAAATGTAACAGTTTCCATTGAATATCCTTCATAAAAGTGAAACCTTCCATTAAATGCTAAAACTTTTTTACCCCCTAAGTCTCCTAAAATAAGTTGACCTTTGTGTCCCTTTACAGTAGATACAGGAAACTCAGGAATATCTTTATAATCTATTATAACTTGGTTTTCTATTTCATTTGCTAAATCACCTAACCCTGTTCCTAAAACAATAGCCACCTCTATTTTCTCACAATAAACATTTTCTATATATCGTTTTGCCTTTTCTATTCTTTCTAATAAATTCATTATACTTCCTCCTTTAAAATTATTTTTGTAAATCCCTCACCTAAAAGTTCATTTTCTATATTTAACATTTCTAAAATTGTTTTACCTATATCACAAAAACATTTTCTTGTTCCAATATCTATATTATCTTTTATTTTATCACCATAAATTAAAACTGGTATATATTCTCTTGAATGATCCGTACTAGGTGTTGTAGGGTCACATCCATGGTCCGCTGTTATCATTAAAACATCATCTTCATTCATTAAATCAATTATTTCAGGCAATCTCTTATCAAATTCTTCTAAAGCATTCTTATATCCTTGCGGATTATTTCTATGCCCATACAACATATCAAAATCTACTAAATTAGTAAAAATTAATCCAGGTTTTTCTAATTGCATATATTCAAGCGTTTTGTCTACTCCATCCATATTATTTTTAGTATGTATTGCTTGTGTTACTCCTCTTTTATTAAATATATCCTCAATTTTTCCAACTGCTTGGACATTTAAAGATGCGTCCTTTATATAATCTAAGATAGTCTTACCAGGCGGGTCTATTGCATAATCTCTTCTATTTGAAGTTCTGCTATAATTTCCTTCTTCTCCAGTAAAAGGTCTTGCTATAACTCTGCCCACTAATCTGTCTCCTCTAAGCATTTCCCTAGCTATTTCACATATTCTATACTGCTCTTCTATTGGAATAACATCCTCATGTGCGGCTATTTGAAATACGCTATCTGCAGAAGTATATATAATAGGATATCCTGTATCAACATGTTTTTTACCAAGCCTCTCTATTATCTCTGTTCCTGAAGCTACTTCATTTCCTAAAATATCTCTACCTATTTTTACTTTAAACTCATCTATTATTTCTTTAGAAAATCCATTTGGAAACGTATTTAATGGTTTCTTTAATATTACTCCAGATATTTCTAAATGCCCTGTTACAGTATCCTTTCCCATGGAAGCTTCAGCACATTTTCCAAAACTACCTTGTGCTATATCTTGTCTTTTTATACCTTGTAAACTTGCTATATTGCCTATTCCGATTTTCTCCATATTAGGCATATTTATTCCACCGAATTTTTTTGCAATATTACCTAAAGTATTGCTACCTTCATCTTTAAACAATGCAGCATCTGGCATTTCTCCAATTCCTACGCTGTCTAAAACTACCAAAATAACTCTTTTAATCATTTTATCCTTCCTTTCACACTCTAGGGTGAGTATTTTTATACACATCTACTATTCTTTTCTTACTTACAACTTTAACATATTTATTAAGATTAGCTATGTCCTTGTATCCTAAAAGATCTTGAACAGACTTAGCATCTGCTCCATTTTCTAAAAGATGAAAAGCAAAAGAATTTCTTAACGTGTAAGAATTAATTCTTTTATCATTAAAGCATTGATCACCATAGATTTTTATTATTTTCCACAATCCTTGTCTTGACATTTTATTTCCTCGTAAATTTAAAAACAATATATCATTTTTATTAATATTAATTTTTTCACGTACTACTAAATATTTATTAATACTCCAAATAGCTTCTTCTCCAATAGGATTTATTCTTTCTCTTAAATTCAAATCTATACATCTTACATAAGAATATTTTATATTTATATCACTTATTTTTAAATTAATCAATTCGTATACTTTCATTCCCGTTGCATATAAAAGTTCTAAAATTGCCTTATCTCTAATGCCTTTATTACTATTAGTATTTGGAGAATCTAAAAGTCTTTTAATTTCCTCTATGGTTAAAATATCTAATTTAGTAGTTTCACGTTTAGGTATATGGTATAAACTTATAGAATCATTTTCAATAAAACCCTTAGAATATAAATATTTATAAAAAATTCTCACTGATATCAAATTTCTTATTACAGTATTTTGAGATTTATCATTAGAATATAAATATTCACAATAAGTCATGTAAACGTTTGTGTCGACTTCTCTAAAATCAAATCCGTTCATACTTAAATAAGAAAAAAAATCTAGTATATCTCTTCTATACGCTTCAATGGTATTATAACTCGTATTATTATTTTTCAAGTGTGTTATATAATTATTTAGCAAATCATTCATGTAAACTCCTACCATATACAATTACTTATTGTACCCTAAAATATTAAAATATATTTATGAAATAAAGGACTTTACCAAATAAGGTGTAATATATGATTCTAATATAAACCCTAAAAACATAAAAATAGAAATAAAAATGTAACATATAGAATAATTATAAAACTTATTCCAAAAATTATCAATAAATCCTTTATTAATTTTGACTCTTATATGTTCTAATGAAAATTTAATTGATAAGACAGATGATAATATAATACAAGGTATATAAATTACGTTTTGGGGTATTATTCCAAGCAAACTAAGCCAAATCCCATCAAATCCTAATCCATACATAATAAAACTAATACTAAATCCTAATGTAAATCCTTTTATAAAATCAAAAAACAATATCATAGGAATTCCAACCAAAGTCAACCCTAATACCCAAAATATTATTATAAATATTATATTATTTTTTATAGCTTCATTAAGTATATTATAAGAATTTATTTCCTGCGTTTTAAAATTAAATGAAAAACACTCGAAATATTTAAGCATATTATTTTTATCAAGCTCTCCCATATATTTTACTGTATATATACCGAATACAACACCTGTAGTTAAAATCAACAAAGAAATAATGTAGAGCCAAAAATTTTGTTTTAAATGCATATCTATTGTATTAATAATATAATTTTTTTTCATCATCTACCCCCAATTAATCATATGATTAGTTTCATATATTAATTTATGATTAATCCATAGGTTCTATGACTTTATTATTTTATCATATTTATATTAGTGTAAAAAATTTTGCCTGATTTATATATTAGTACTTTGGGCTAATTATTTCAATATATAAAAAAAGTACTAGCATAAATGCAGTACTTTTTTTACTTTTAAAATTTTTATGATACCCTGTTTTCCAATCTTAATTTATCTGCAACCATAGCAATAAACTCTGAATTTGTTGGTTTGCCTTTGTCATTTTTTATAGTATATCCAAATATATTATTTAATGTATCTATTTCGCCCCTTCCCCATGCAACCTCTATAGCATGTCTTATAGCTCTTTCTACTCTACTTGGTGTAGTGTTATATTTTTTAGCTATAGATGGATATAATTCTTTAGTAACTGCTGATAAAAGTTCTATATTATTTACAACCATTCCTATTGCGTCTCTTAGGTACATATAACCCTTTATGTGGGCTGGAACTCCTATTTCATGAATTATACTAGTGATTTCAGATTCTAGATCATTTTCATTATTATAATTTCTTGAACTAGTAAAATTTCTTTTTGGTTTCTTTATTTCTATTTCAGCTATATTATCAATGAACATTTCTCTTATTCTTTGGATTAAAATCTCCATTTCAAATGGTTTAACTACATAATAATCTGCACCTAAAGTTATAGCCCTTTGTGTTATTTTATCTTGCCCCACTGCAGATAATATAACTATTCTTGGTAAAGAATCTAGATGACTGTTATTTAATCTTTCTAACACTCCAAGTCCATCTAAATGAGGCATTATTATGTCTAAAATTACCAAATCCGGTCTTTTTTGTTCGATTAATTTTAATGCTTCTACACCATCATTAGCTATAGCAACAACTTCCATATCCTTCTGACTCATTAAGTAATCTTTTAAAATACTGCAAAATTCTTTGTTGTCATCCGCTATTAAAATTTTAATTTTTTGATTTTCCATTACTCTCCTCCTTAATTCCATATCTTTACACTATTTATTCGACACTAATATGATAAATCCTTCTTATTTATAAAATAAACTGTCTTTATTTTCCATAATAAAATAAAGATTCTCATCTTTATTTTATTATGAGAGAATCTTTTAACATCCATTCAATATAAATTCCATATCCAGTATCAGGTTTATTTATTAAAACATGTGTTACTGCACCTACTAATTTACCATCCTGTATAATAGGACTACCACTCATTCCTTGAACTATTCCACCTGTAGTATTTAACAATTTTTTATCTGTAACTTTAATTAACATACTTTTTGCACCAGGTTCATCTTGAGGAAGTAATTTTTCAATTTCTATATCAAATAATTTAGGTTTATCTCCTTCTACCGTAGTCAATATTTTTGCTTTTCCCACTTTTATTTCATTTCTCAAGGCTATTTTAACAGGTTTATTTATAGTTCTATAATCTTTTGATTTCATTTCTCCATTTATTCCTGTAATAGAGTTATTCTCTATATTACCCAAAATTCCTTCACTTGCAAATATCCCTTTTAATTCTCCAGGATTACCTTTAGTTCCTTTGTCTACAGAAATAATAGATGCTTTTAATATTTCTCCACTACTAATTTTCAATATTTGACCTGTGTCAATATCTGTTATAGGATGACCTAATGCCGCAAATTTATTAGACTTTTCATCATAAAATGTCAACGTACCTATGCCTGATATCGAATCTCTTACCCATAATCCTATTTTAAATTTATTATCTTTTAAATTTTTCACAGGTATTACTTTCTTATTTAGCTCTTTACCATTCCTTAGTATAAGAAGTTTTAACTCACCTGACTTATTTCTATTAATTTCTTTTAATAATAATTCAGAACTGGTAATTTCAACATTGTTTATCTTTAAAATACTATCTCCAACTTCAATACCAGCAACAGCCGCAGGACTTATTACTTCTCCATCATCTTTTATTAAATTAGAAATTCCTACAACTAAAACCCCTTTTGTTCTTATATTCACTCCTATTGGTTCACCACTTGGAATTACATAAGTTTCTGGTATAGTTTTAGTTGAAACAGTTTTTATTGGCACAAAACCTAATAACTCAACATTTCGTGTCTTTTCCTTTTTCTCTTCATCATTACATACATTTACAAATATATTAGAATATAATTTTTCTCCTTCCCTTTGATAAATTGTAGAAGGAATTTGACTTATTTTATTAAATAAAAGGATATTTAATAAAAGAATAGGAGTTAATACATAGAAAAGCTTCATTTTTTTTCTATTCTTCATACTTTTACCTCCTGTCTTTAATTTATCTATCTTTAAATTTCCCTTTATTTAATGCTATTATGCTAAAATATATTTTCATTTTTAGTTAATCATATTTCAAATAAGATAATACTTTAGGATTTAACTCTATTTGCCATATTAATCATCTCATTAGCATTATCTATTGTTATTTTAGTAACGCTTTTTCCTCCAATCATTTTAGCTATTTCTTCAACTTTTTTATCTTTTTTTAATTTGGTAACTTTAGTAAAAGTTTCATTTTCTACCACATTTTTTTCAACTAAAAAATGATTGTCTGAAAAAACAGCTATTTGTGCTAAATGTGTCACGCAAAATACTTGATGTTCTTTAGAAATTGAATACATTTTTTCTGCTACACTTTGAGCCACTCTACCACTAATTCCAATATCAATTTCATCAAATATAATAGAAGGTATTTCATCTTTATCAGCAAATGCAGTTTTAATCGCAAGCATTATTCTTGAAAGTTCACCACCAGATACTATTTTACCCAAAGGTTTCAAAGGTTCACCAGGATTTGTACTTATTAGAAATTCAACTTTGTCACACCCATTTTTAAAAAATTCATCCTTTTCTAATATAGATACCTTAAAATTACTTTTTTCCATACCTATATACTTCAATTCTTTATTTATGCGATCTTCTAATATATTTGCTATACTTATTCTCATTTCATGCAATTTTTTTGAATTTAAAAAAAGTGATTCCTCATATGAAGTTTTTTCTTTAATATATTCATCTAATATTTCATTATAATTATTAATTTCATTT
>JBGUER010000039.1:0-19241 GCA_041821285.1 Clostridiaceae bacterium | reverse complement strand
CTCTGGAAAACTTCTTATATCATCATAAATAACTACATCAAATTTTCTATCTAAATATGATGAATTATATGAATTAGTAATAACTAATGAATACTCTCCAAAATTATCACTACCTCTATAACATGCATAATCTTTAAATTGGCTATTTGCTTTTAAAATATTAATTATTTGAATATCTTTTTCATTTTCATTAGTAATATATAATACTTTTTTATTCATATTAAATAAATAAAGTAACGCTTCCAAAAATACCACCGATGAATTATAGGGTATAGACACAATATTTAAATAAGCCTTTTTTGTATTTAAAAAATCTATAATTCTCTTATTTACTTTTAATTTGTCTTCATGTAAATAAATCATAAAACCACTCCAGTATTTTATTATTTATTTTTCTATATTTTTTAACATATTAAATGCTAAAGATGAATTTCTTTCATAACTTTTATTATTATCAATCATAAATTTCATAGATTTTCTAAGACCTACCAATACTACTAAATCTTTTGCTCTTGTTATTCCTGTATATAATAAATTTCTATTCATTAGAAGAGGAGGTCCCATAAACAATGGAATTATTACCACATTAAATTCACTTCCTTGGCTTTTATGAATTGTTATTGCATATGCCAAAACCAATTCATCTAAATAACTGTTTTCATACTCAACTCTCCGTTCATCATCAAAAATTACAGTTACTATTTCATTTTCTTTATCTATTTTATCTATATATCCTACATCTCCATTAAAAACTCCAGCACCTTCCTTTTCACCGGTTTCACCTATTCTTTCCCAGGCTAAAGTATAATTATTTTTAATCTGCATTACTTTATCAGAAACTCTAAATATCCTATCTTTTAATTCCTTTTCTTCTTTATACTTTGATTTTGGATTCAATGTATTCTGTAAATGTTTATTTAGGTTAACAACTCCTAAAGTCCCTTTTTTCATTGGAGATAAAATTTGGATATCTTTTATCCCATTCCAATTTTTATCAAATTTAGGTAACCTATTATTAATTAAATCAATGGTAGTATCTAATATTTCACTTTGATCATTCAGCTCAATAAAATAAAAGTCCTTATCTTTTTTATTTAAATATGGCATTTCTCCTTTATTTATTCTATGAGCATTTACTATTATCATACTTTCCCTAGCTTGCCTGTAAATCTCTTTAAGTCTTATTACACTAACCAAATTACTTTCAATAATATCCTTTAACACATTTCCAGGCCCAACAGATGGTAGCTGATCCACATCTCCCACAATTACCAATCTAGTATTTATTTTTATTGCTTTAAGCAAGCTACAAAACAATCCAATATCTATCATAGAAGCTTCATCAACTATTATAACATCACAATCTAAAGGTGAATCTTCATCCTTTAAAAAATCCAAATCTTCATTTTCTGCAAAACCCATTTCTAAAAGTCTATGGATAGTTTTAGCTTCTTTATTTGTAGCTTGACTCATCCTTTTAGCTGCTCTACCTGTTGGTGCTGACAGATATACCTTCAAATTAGCTTTTTCAAAAATATGTACTATACAATTAATAATAGTTGTTTTACCAGTACCTGGCCCACCTGTAATTACTTCAACACCACAATTGCAAGCTCCTATTACAGCTTCCTTCTGCTCTTTCGCTAAAATTATATCATTTTCAAATTCAAAGGTTTCTATTTCTTTATCTATATCAATATTCAAAGTTTTAGAATTTTGAAGTGCTAAATATAATATTTTATCTGCTGAAAAAGTCTCTGCATTATAGTAATAGGGAAGATATACACATTCCTCACCTTCAATAACATCTATTTTTAGTCTACCTTCTATTACTGAATCATATATTATTCTATTAATGTCATCACTAGAAGCAGAAAGTAATTTTTGACCTTCTTTTATTAAATCATTAAACCTTATATATGTATTTCCGTTTCTAGAATATTCATTTACAGTATACTCTAATCCACTTTTTATTCTAAATGGAGAATTTATATCAATTCCAAGATTCCGGGCTATTTTATCCGAAGTTTTAAATCCAATTCCTGATATTTCATCAACTAAAACATAAGGATTAGACCTTACTTTATCAATTGCATCCTTTCCAAAACGCTTATATATTTTTACACATTGATTTGGAGTTACTCCATAAGTCTGCAAGAAAATCATAATAGTTTTAACTTCTCTTTGTTTGACATAGGATTCATAAATTGTATCTATTTTTTTATCACCTATTCCATCTATTTCAGAAAGTCTCTCTATTTTATTTTCAAGAATGTCTAAAGTCTCATCACCAAATTTTTCAACAATTTTTTTAGCAGTTACAGGCCCTATTCCAGATATAACCCCAGAAGCTAAATATTTTTCTATACCATCCTTAGTGCTTGGTAGTACTTCTTCGCAAACTTCAACTTTAAATTGTTCCCCATAATTTGGATGAACTACCCAATCACCTTGTATTTTTAACTTCTGCCCTTCTATAATAAAAGGAATAATTCCAACTATATTTATATATTCGCCTTCTGTACTTTCAACAGATGCAACTACATACCCATTTTCTTCATTTTTATATATTATCTCATCAACCTTACAATCAAGTGAAGTCATCGCACTCTCCTAAAACATTTATTAACTATAGCATAACTCATTAAATAATTTTTCTCAATAATTACTATTATTATTCACAATAATATTTCATAATTTTTATAATATATAAAAAAAACACCTAAATGATTTTTCTTAAAACCATTTAAGCGTCTTTTTATAATTTATTTATAGATATTTTTTTATTTCTTCAACTTTATCTAGTTTTTCCCATGAAAGATCTAAATCTAATCTTCCAAAATGACCATAAGCTGCTGTTTGTTTATAGATTGGTCTTCTTAAATCTAATTCTTTTATTATAGCTGAAGGTCTTAAGTCAAATACTTTTTCTATTATTTCACTAATTTTATCAGCACCTAATTCACTTGTTCCAAAAGTATCTACATCTATAGACACTGGTTTTGCAACTCCGATAGCATATGCTAATTGTATTTCTACTTTACTAGCTACTCCAGCTGCAACTAAATTTTTAGCGACCCATCTTGCAGCATAAGCAGCTGATCTATCAACCTTTGTACAATCCTTACCTGAAAAAGCTCCACCACCGTGTCTACCATATCCGCCGTAAGTATCTACTATTATCTTTCTTCCTGTAAGACCTGAATCTCCTTGTGGTCCTCCAACAACAAATCTTCCTGTTGGATTTATATAATATTTTGTATTTTCATCTAAAAATTCTGCTGGAACTACAGGTTTTATTACATACTCTATAATGTCCTTTTCTATTTGTTCATGGGACACTCTTGCACTATGTTGAGATGAAACTACTATAGCGTCTATTCTAACTGGTTTGTCATTTTCATATTCAACAGTAACTTGTGTCTTTCCATCTGGTCTTAAATATTTTAATGTTTCATTTTTTCTAACTTCAGTTAATTTTCTAGATAATCTATGAGCCATAGCTATTGGAAATGGAAGATATTCTGGTGTTTCATTTGAAGCAAATCCAAACATCATTCCTTGGTCACCAGCACCTACTGCTTCTTCTTTTTCCATATTACCCTTTTTAGATTCTAACGCTTCATTTACACCAAGTGCTATATCCTGTGATTGTTCATCTATAGAAGTTATAACAGAACATGTATCACAATCAAATCCATATTTAGCCCTTGTATATCCAATTTCTCTTATAGTATCTCTTGTGATTTTGGGAATATCTACATAGCAATTAGTTGATATTTCTCCCATAACTAAAACCATTCCTGTTGTAACTGCTGTTTCACAAGCAACTCTTCCATTTGGATCCTTTTCCATAATAGCATCTAAAACTGCATCTGATATTTGATCACACATTTTATCTGGATGTCCTTCTGTAACTGATTCTGAAGTAAATAATTTTTTCATTTAAAATCCCCCTGTTTTTTTCTATTTTATGAAAATAAAAAACCCCTTCTATAAGAAGAGGGAAATTTTTCCTTCATCTTATCTTGCACCAAAATGCTGGAATTGGCACCTTAGTGAAATTCACTGGTTGCCGGGTTTCATCGGGCCTTATCCCTCCACCTCTCTTGATAAGAGATTCTTTATTTTAATTTATATTAATGGTATCATAGCCCTTTTTCACTGTCAATAAACTTAAGCTATATTTACATTTTATTAACATATGTCAATAACCAAATAAAAAAGAAGATACCTAAGTATCTTCTTTTGGTGGAGGAAGATGGATTCGAACCATCGAAATCGCTGATAACAGATTTACAGTCTGCCCCCTTTGGCCACTCGGGAACTCCTCCATATGGAGCTAGCAATAGGAGTCGAACCTACAACCTGCTGATTACAAATCAGCTGCTCTACCATTGAGCCATGCTAGCGTATTTGGTGGGAACAACAGGGTTCGAACCTGTGACCCTCTGCTTGTAAGGCAGATGCTCTCCCAGCTGAGCTATGCTCCCAAACGTTGTCTTGCCTTCGACATAACATAGTATACAATCATATCATTTTAAACACAACCATAGATATAGGTGTTTTTATCGATTTATACTCACCATACTCCTATTTTCTATAATATACTTTTATTTAAGTACTCACACAATTCTGTAAATTTAATTCCATTTCTGTAAAATAATATTTAATTTTCTGCTGCATTTAAGTAAATATATTTATTTAATATCTTTTTTACTTTTTCATAATCTTTATCAGTTAATCTATCTCTTAATAAATGTATACAATTCTTAACAGCTAATTCTGCATCATCCGAATATATATAATCTTCTAATCGTTTATAATCTGATTTAGATAGTTTTTTTGCAATAAGAAATAATTTTGCTTTATCCGCGGCAGATAATTTCATATTATTTTTATCCTGTTTAAATACACTTCTTGTATCCTCTTCTAAACTTATTTGATATTTATCATTATTCATATAACTATTTATTACCTTATCTTCTTGTGATTCATTTTTTTCATTTTCTGAGTCATCCACTTCTTGCTCTATTTCTTTTTTATCCTGATCTAATACTACATCTTCCTTTTCATCATTAATTTCTTTATTAATTTTAGAAATGTCACATCCACTGTCTACATCATCTTGTTCTACTTTATCTGCATCAGTTTCTTTTACATAGTAATAATGTTTTACATATTTATTCTCTTGTACACCATTATTAACTAATTCATCCTCTACATCGTAATTCCAACTTCTTGTCATTGTAAATGTTGATACTATAGTAGTTATAATAACAACTAAAGAATATAGCTTTTTTTTCATATATATATATATACCTCCATTAATAAATTCTATAATAGTATTATTCTTCCACTCAAAATTTAATTTATTCATAACTTGTTAATATTTATTTTTTTTTTTTGCTATTTCCTTTAATAGTGTTACATATATATTAATATGGAGGTGGAGTTATTGAATCGAGTAAATATAAACTACGAAATCCCCTTAGCTTATTACGAAATAGGTTACTTCATGAAAGATTATATAGATAAAAATACAGCTATTGTTTGCATTGGCACAGATAAATGCATAGGTGATTGCCTTGGACCATTGATTGGAACCATGCTTAAAGATAAATTTTTCCCTATTCCTGTTTATGGAACTTTATCAAATCCAATTCATGCTTTAAACTTAAATAATAAGTTAAAAGAGATTAAATCAACAAATCCATATGTAAATTTGATAGGTATAGATGCCTGTCTTGGAGATATAGAATCTATAGGGTCTATTCAAGCAAGAGACTATCCTATCCACCCTGGTAAAGGAGTTGGAAAAGATCTTCCTGAAGTTGGATCAGCCTCTATCATTGGAATTGTTGATAGTTTTGATTCCTCAAATATTTTTAATAATAATAGCATACGACTTAATCTAATTTTAAACATGGCTAAAGTAATAACAGATGCATTAGTTCATTCATTCTATATGAAAAATTCAACAAATAAATAAGAGCTCTTTTAAGAGCTCTTATTCTATACTTAGACTACCGACATTTTAAATATCATTGCCACCTTTGTCCATATATTCTATAATCATGCCTGTACCATTTGCAACACACGAAACTGCATCCTCAGCAACACAAACAGGTACTCGCATTTTTTCTTGAAGAATTTTATCTAAACCATTAAGAAGGGAACCTCCTCCTGTCATCACGATACCTTTCTCAGCAATATCTGCTGCAAGTTCTGGCGGAGTTTTTTCTAATAGTGAGTGGGTAGCATCTAAAATTGCATTTATGGCATCTGATAACGCCTCTCTCATCTCAGCAGAAGATATAGTTATTAATTTAGGAAGACCAGTTATTAAGTCTCTACCTTTTATATCCATAAATTTTTCTTTATCACCTTTATAAGCAGAACCAATATTTATTTTTAAATCCTCAGCAGTTCGTTCTCCTATCATTAACTTATGCTCATTACGAATATATTTTATAATAGACCTGTCAAACTCATCCCCAGCTACTTTAATAGATGACCTAACTACAATCCCTCCTAGGGATATAACAGCTATGTCTGTAGTTCCTCCACCTATATCTATAACCATGCTTCCACTAGGTTTTGAAATGTCAAGATTAGCTCCTATAGCAGCCGCTAAAGGTTCTTCTATTAAACTTACCGTTTTAGCTCCAGAATTTTTAGCAGCATCAATAACTGCATTTTTTTCAACTTCCGTAGCTTCACAAGGAATACAAACTAAAACTTTAGGTGCAGTTACTCTTTTTTTACCATAAGCCTTTGTTATAAAATACTTTAACATTTTCTCTGTAACATCATAATCCGATATTACTCCATCTCTCATAGGTCTTATAGCTACTATATTCCCTGGAGTTCTTCCTATCATACTTCTAGCTTCTTCACCTACTGCTAAAATTTTATTATTGCTTCTATTTATAGCTACTACTGAAGGTTCTTTTAAAACAACACCTTTTCCTTTAATATAAACCAGTACTGTAGCCGTTCCTAAATCAATTCCAATGCCTGAACCTATCCCCAAAAAACACATTCCCCTCACTCCTGCTCTTTTTTCTTAAATAATGTGTATAATTTTACATATTACCCTCTTATATTATATACATAATAATACTATCCTTCAAGTGTTTGATATTTCATTTTTGTAGCTCTTCCACCTCTTATATGTCTTTCAGCCTTATTATAATCTAATATATTCTTAGCCTCTTGTGCTATTTCAGGATTTATTTTAGGTAATCTTTCAGTCATGTCTTTGTGAATAGTGCTTTTACTTACCCCAAAAACCCTTGCTGTTTTTCTAATAGTTGCTTTTGAACTTATTATATAATCAGCAACTTCTAAAACTCTATCTTCAATATAGTCTTTCAAGGTCTTGCCTCCTTATTCTTATATATTTAATAAATATGCAGGTTAAAATATTTTAATTACCCCTTCTCCCATAAAGAGAGAGGGGATATACATTATTTAAGATATTTACTTATATATTTAGCTGGATCTTCATATTTATTATCTTTTTTTATTTCAAAATGAAGGTGATCTCCATACTCTTCATATGCGGCATTTAATGTTGTATTTCCAACTTTACCTATTTGATCACCAATTTTAACTTCTTTACCCTTCTCAACTGTTACTTCATTATCTAAATTGGCATATATGCTAACAAACCCATTGCCATGATCTATAGTAACTTTTTTTCCATCAACATCTGAAGTTATAGATGTTATTGTTCCATCTAATACTGAATAAACTGGACTACCTACATCTGCTTTAATATCAACTCCAAAATTAGGCCTCATACTATCAGTAGATGACCATTTTACTGGATCTTCTGAATAAGCTCTTGCTAAACCGCCATCTACAGGTTTACCAAATTCTATTTTTGTTGATGTAACCGCTATAATTTCATCATTTACAGTATTATTTGCTAACTCTTCTGGTTCTTCCTCAACCTCCTTATTTTCTTGTATTTTTTGGGTATCATCTTGAACTTCTAAGGCATTTTGATAGTCAATAGTTGGGTCATTTATAACTATTCCACCTTCATCATATTCGTTATTAGTATCTACTTGCGCTAATGGTTCAGTACCACTATTATTCTTTCTTGCAGTAACTGCTGCTAATGTAGCAACTACACAAATACATACAAATAACAGTACATAAAAGCCCTCCTTCTTAAAAAAGTTCGATGATTTTTTTTGAAATTTGTTATCCATATAAACACCTCCATTTCTAGTTTGTCCAGTGCTTAACAAATAATACATTAATTTCTGATTTTTTTGTGTTTATTTTCTCTCATTTTTCGACAAAAAAAGAAGAGGTCAACTCTTCTTTAGCTCATAATATGGTACAATCTCTGTATTATGATAATAATGCTTTAATATTTCCTCATAACCAGATCCTGAATTTCCCATAACCCTAGCACCCCATTGACTCATACCAACACCATGTCCATATCCTTTACAAGAAATTTTTATTTCATCATTATTAAAACTAATACTAAAATTTGCTGAATTTAATCCTAATAAACTTCTAAACTTGGTTCCCTCTAAAGTTATTTTACCTATTTTTATTTCTTTTACACTTCCAGCTTCTGTTCTACTTTCAATATTTATATTATCTTCTAAAGAATCAACATCTAAACTTGCATCTTTATAAGCATTATTTATAGTATTAACAAAACTAGTTTTTAATATGAATTTATCACTTTCATATTTAGGAGCTATTTCTTCCCCCTTACTTTCTACACTTACAAGATATGGTTCACTACAAGAAAAAACATCTTGTGAATTTTCTGTTTCGCCACTACTAGTTGAAAAATAATAAGGAGCTTCTATTAATTTACCATCATATGCTATTATTTCACCCTTTGTTTCATTAACAGCCTCAACTATCTTATTCCAATAAAAAGCTCTTTTATCTTCAGCCCAAGATTCATATCTTTCTTCTTTGCTAAGATATGCCTGATTTGCTTGAGTATCAATAAGATCTGCGCCTATTTCTTCATTGTACATTTTGCCACCAAATATAGTTACATGTGTTAATGCATACGTTCTTGAAGCTACTGCCTGAGCTTTCAAAGCCTCCTCATTAAATTCAGCAGGCATTTCAGCTGATACTACTCCTACTACATAATCTTCTAAACTCAATTTAATAACTCTATCTTCTGAAGATAAATATAAATTTATCCATACTTCTTCATCTTTATTATTAATAATATTATCATCTTCATTAATTTTAGATATTTTAGAATTTGATATATTAGATACTAAAACTACAAAAATAGGAACAACCATTATAAAAATTATCCACATCAAAAATACAAAACAAAACTTCTTCATAAGTCACCCCCATAAAAACATCTATTGTATATTTTATGTATATTACATAATTAAAGATTTCATTCAAATATTGTTTAAAATAAAAAAAAATGATTCTATATGTTAGAATCATCAACGGTAACTCTCCTTATATCAACGCCTAATTTCTTGAATTTATCTTCTATTTCTTCGTATCCTCTATCTATATGATAAATATCTGTTATTGTAGTTTCTCCCTCCGCTATAAGCCCACACATGATAAGCGCTGCGCCAGCTCGAAGATCTGTAGCTTTAACTTCAGCACCTGTTAAAGTACTATTTCCTTCAATCATAGCACATCTTCCATCTATTTTAATATTAGCACCCATTCTCTTTATTTCTGCTACATGCATAAACCTATTTTCAAATATAGTTTCACTAATAATACTAGTTCCTTTTATAGTTGCCAATAAAACCATCATTTGAGCTTGCATATCCGTTGGAAATCCTGGATAGGGCATAGTTTTTATATCAACTGGTTTTAAATCCCTATTTCCATCTATAATAAGACTTTCCCCTTCAAATTTGATATCTGCGCCTATTTCAGTAAGTTTCGCCGTTACAGGTTTCAAATACTCTTCTTTAACTCCATTTATTTTAATCTTACTTCGGGTCAAAGTAGCTGCAGCCATAAATGTACCAGCCTCAATTCTATCACTTATAAGCTTATGACGTATTCCCTTAAGTTCAGTTACTCCAATAATTTTTATAGTATCTGTTCCAGCACCTAATATTTTAGCTCCCATTTTATTTAAAAATATTGTTAAATCTTCTATTTCTGGCTCTTCAGCTGCGTTTTCTATTATAGTTTCTCCTTTTACTAAAACACTAGCCATAATAATATTTTCTGTAGCACCTACTGATGGGAAATCCAAATAAATTTTATTTCCTTTAAGTTCACCTGCTTTTGCCTCTACGTACCCATGATCTTTATTTATCTCTGCACCTAAAGCTATAAATCCTTTTAAATGTAAATCAATTGGTCTTGTACCAATGTTACACCCTCCAGGTAGTGATATTTTAAAACTTCCAAACCTTGCAAGCATTGGTCCCATTATCAAAAAAGAAGCTCTCATCTTTTTAACTTCATCAAACGACGGTTCCATATTTTTAAGATTTTCACAATTTATTTTTAATATTTTCTTTTCTTTTTCAAAAATTATATTTGCATTCATGGATCGCAAAACATCGCACAAAACAAATACATCTTCTAAAAGAGGACAATTTTCTATTAAAACTTTCCCACTACATAAAATACTTGCTGCTATTATCGGTAATACAGAATTTTTAGCGCCGCTTATATCTACTTCACCATACAGCTTATTGCCACCTTTTACAATTAATTTATCCACGGTCATCCTCCAAATTATTAATATGTTATTTCTATTATTGGACTCCCAATAATTAAATAATCCCCTGACTTATAACTACACAAAGCATAATTAAGGTTTATTTTTTTTCCATTATCATAAGCTTTTTGATTTTTTAAATTTTCATCTTCTATATTCATAACTGTTGAATATCCATTTCCAATACTTATACTTTCTATATTTTCTGCACTTCTGCTTTTACAATATTCAATGATACCCCTATTTAATTTATCTATATCCTCATTAAATATTCTAGCTTTTACATAAGTATAATAACTAGTTATTTCACTCTTATCATTCATTATATTAAAAATACTTTTTTTTAGTTCCTGTATACCATATTTTTTATCTTTAGATTCTATTTTCAATGAATATGTGTTAGTTTCATATATATATTCAATATATCCAGAAATACTATCTGAAGCAAACTCTAAGCAATAAAAATCCTGATTTTTTATTACAGTTCTTTTAAATGTTTCATTGTAATAAGATTCTATACTAATTAATTTTTTATCACAATATTCCAACCCACTAGATTCTTTGAAATTAATTTTTAATCCTGATTCTTTTACATCACCCTTTGAAAAACATATAATATCGCTAATTATATCTTTATTATTAAATCCATAGGAGTTTGTCTTTGGAAATAATATAAGGATTATAAATATCATAGACATAATAAGCATTAATTTTTTTTTCATAATATACCCACCCTTCTTTGAAAATTATATCCACAATATTCCAATTTATTCATTTTGTATATTATTAATATATTTATTTTTTCAAAAAATGTGAAAACTCAAAAGATTATTACTCTTTTGAGTTCTATACACTCTTTATTTTATTAAATAAAATTGTAATTATTACTTTTTATTCGATTAATATCCCATTTCATCTGATAAGGAATCATCATTATCAACCCATTCTTCAACATCTATAATTCTGTATTCATTTTTGTTATCCCTTATTATAACTTTTTCTATTCCTGAATTGATTATCATTTTTTTGCACATTATACAGGAATTTGCATTTTTAACATATTCATATGTTTTTACTTCTTTTCCCACTAGATACAAAATAGATCCTATCATATCTTTTCTAGATGCACTTATTATAGCATTTGCTTCAGAATGCACAGAACGACATAATTCGTATTGAGTACCTCTTGGAATATTTAACTCTTGTCTACGACAAACTCCAATATCTGAACAATTTTTTCTTCCTCGTGGTGCTCCAGTATATCCAGTTGATATTATTTCATCATTTTTCACTATTATGGAACCATAATTCCTTCTTAAACAAGTACCTCTACTAATCACTGTTTCTGCAATATCTAAATAGTAATTATGTTTATCCCTTCTTTCCACCTTTCATACCTCCCAATACAAATTATACTTTTATTATAAACAATAAATATAATAAAATATATATAAATTTACATTTTTACTTTTATTTAAAATAACTCATAAAATAAATTTTTCTAAAAAAAGGGCATGAAATATTTAAAATAAATTTCATACCCTTTTATTTCTATTTATTTAGTTCCAAATAACCTATCACCAGCATCTCCAAGACCTGGCACTATATATCCGTTTTCATTTAATTTTTCATCTATACACGCAATATAAATATTTACATCTGGATGAGCTTCTTGTACAGCCGCTATTCCTTCTGGAGCACCTATTAAACACATAAGTCTAATAAATTTAGCTCCCCTTTTCTTAAGCATTGTTATAGCATCTATTGCAGAACCTCCAGTAGCTAGCATTGGGTCTGTTACTATAACTTCTCTTTCTTCTATATCCTGTGGCATTTTGCAAAAATATTCAACAGGTTTTAATGTTTCTTCATCTCTATATAACCCAATATGTCCAACTTTTGCAGCTGGGATAAGTCTTAACATACCATCAACCATTCCAAGTCCTGCTCTTAATATTGGAACTATAGCCACTTTTTTACCAGCTAACATTTTACAACTTGTTTTACAAATCGGTGTTTTTATTTCTACTATTTCTGTTTGAAGATCTCTTGTAACCTCATATGCCATTAGCATTGCAACCTCTTCAACAAGTTCTCTGAAATCCTTAGAACCTGTAGTTTCGTCTCTTATTATCGCTAATTTGTGAAGTATTAATGGGTGATTTATCTCTGTTACTTTACTCA
The DNA here is from genome assembly GCA_041821285.1 of Clostridiaceae bacterium. Taxonomy (GTDB): domain Bacteria; phylum Bacillota; class Clostridia; order Clostridiales; family Clostridiaceae; genus JAJBWD01. The sequence goes on along the minus strand of JBGUER010000039.1, from coordinate 6,340 downwards.
TAATATGCCTCCTCTATTTTGTTTCTAAATTCATTATTTTGTCTACTCTTCTTTGATGTCTTCCGCCTTCAAATTTTGCATTTAAAAAGCTATCTACAATATCCATAGCAAGACCTGGACCTGTTACTCTTTCTCCTAAAGTCAATATATTAGCATTATTATGTTCTCTAGCTGCATGAGCACTAAAAGTATCTCCACAAAGAGCTGCTCGAATACCATTTATCTTATTTGCTGCAATTCCAATTCCTATTCCTGTTCCACAAATTAAAATACCTAAATCATAATTTTTATTAACTACTTCCTCCGAAACCTTCTTTGCATAATCAGGGTAATCACAAGAATCTTCATTATATGGTCCGAAATCTTTAAATTCAACGCCTTTTTCTTCTAAATGTTTTATTATTACTTTTTTTAAACTATATCCACCATGATCACTACCAATTGCTATTTTCATCCTATTACCTCCTTTATTATAAAAAAGAAGATAAAGGTACTACATATAAATAGTACCACTATCTTCTTTTAATTTATTTATAAGTAGTATTATACTACTTAATATGTCATTATATGTTTCTAAATATACATTTAAATTTCCGCCATAAGGGTCTTTAATATCACTGGGTTTATTTACATATTCATTTAAAGAAAACATTTTCCCTTTAAATTCCGGAAATTCATTTTTTACTACTTCCTTCTGTTTCTTTGTCATTGTTAAAATAAGTGTTGATGACTCCACCATATTATAATTAAGCAAAACAGCATACCTATCTTTTATGTCCAATCCTAGTTCATTTTTTAATATGTAGTTAGTATTAAGAGAAGTTTGTGATTTATACTCAATGGAGGTTCCTGCTGAATATGATTTTATTTCTTCGTTTTTATTAAATTTATTAAATATAGCTTCTGCCATATTACTTCTACAAGTATTACCTGTGCAAAGAAATAAAATATCCATATCTTCCTCCTTAAACTTTTATTATATTAAATCCTGCTGATTTTTTCAATCTATTCATTATGGCAAGCCCAAAATCTTCTTCATAAAAAGACTCAGAAATTATTACATCAACTTTCTTATCATCAAAACTTCTTAAAGTTTCAAATAAATTTTTACCTATGGAAGATAAATCATTTCTAGTTCCCATAGATATAACTATTCCATCTTTATAAAAATCTTTTGTTTCTTCCGTAGCCATTATTCCAACACTAATTTTATTGCCTTTATAATTTTGCACCATTTCGTTGATTTTTGCAATAGTTTTTTTCATATCTCCCTGAACTATTTTCACTTCTGCTTTTGGCGCATAATGTTTATACTTCATACCTGGCGCTTTCGGTTTTTCGCTACTATCTATAATTAAACCTTTATCTATATATATATTAGGTTCAATCTCTTTTAACATTTCTAATGTTATTTTACCAGGTCTTAATATACAAGGAGGTGTTACTGTTAAATCAACTATTGTGGATTCTAAACCTACTTCACACATTCCACCGCCTATTATAAGATCTACCCTTGTATCCAAATCTTCTATACATCTTTCAACATCAGTAGGACTAGGCCTTCCTGAAATGTTTGCAGATGGTGCAGCAATAGGAACACCTGCTTTTTTAATTAATGCCCTTGCTATTTTATTAGATGGCATCCTTACCCCTATAGTATCAAGGTTAGCACTAGTAACTTTAGGTATTTTGTCCGATTTATTCAATATTAGTGTAATGGGTCCTGGGAAAAACTTTTCCATTATTTTAAAGGCTACTTCATTTATGTCTTTAGCACAAATATTTAGCATATCAAAATCTGATATATGAACTATTAAAGGATTATCTTGAGGTCTTCCTTTTGCTATAAATATTTTTTTTACAGCTTCTTCTTCTAGAGCATTTGCTCCAAGTCCATAAACTGTTTCTGTTGGGAAAACTACCAAACCTTTATTATTTATTATTTTGCCAGCTTGTTCTAAAATTTTTAAATCCAAATCATTTTCATCTAATAGCTTAATAATAGTTTCCATTTTACACCTCTTAATATATAGACAATACTATCCCTAATAATATACCTATTAAATTTCCAAATAAAAAATTAAAACTCTTTGCATTGTTATATGCTTCTAATAACATTTCAAATAATACCACATAAAGCATTATACCTGAAGCCAACGCCAATGAAATTCCAAGAAATATTTCAGATACACTTCCAATTAAAGCTCCAACTAAAGCTCCAAAAATAGTTGGAACCGCAGTTATAAACGTGTAGAAAACACTCTTTATCTTTCCATAATTTGAACTACATAAAGGTGCCGCTACTGCAATTCCCTCTGGAATATCATGAATGGCTATTGTAATACACATTTTCATTCCCAAACTATTTCCAGTTATAAAAGATGCTCCCATTATTATTCCTTCAGGAAAATTGTGGAGCATAAGTGCTATAGATGTTATAAAAGCTTTTTTTTCTTGCTTATTCTTTTTTTTAAATGATATATTATCGATAAAGCACATTACTAATGCAGACATTATCATCAATAAAATAAATTTATATCTACCTATCTTTTTTATTCCTTCAGGAATAAGCTCAAACACAACAATAGAAAACATAATCCCTGCAGCTAATGATATCAAAAAAACCAAAGATTTTTTTGAATTTTCTTTTATAACCCCTATAGCTGCCCCTATCATTGTTCCTAAGATAGAAATACTACTACCTACAATAATTTTAATAATATAAATCATATCCTTATTTATTTCTCTTTAAATAAATATTCATATGATTTTTCTTTATTCTTTATTCCTAATAAGATCCATAAGTAATGCGATATTATTCACTATCCCTATAGACTTTTATCTTATCTATTGCTTCTTCCGTATATTTTGCATATACGCAACTTGTATATATCATATCTAACACTTTATATTTTTTCAATCCACCATTTTTAATAATTAAATAGTAATAATTTTCTTCTGGGTTGTTTGATTTTATCATTGTATACATATGTGAAATATAGCCATGCCTTTTAAGAAAATCATTATCTACTTTTTTTATTTTTTTATTTCTAAATCTAGAAGTACAAACTAAAACAATATTAATTTCCTCTCCATTTTCAACATGAACTAATACTACCTTATCAGCTGATATATAATATTTTTCTCCAAAAATACCTTGTGTTATTCTAATTTTATTATTATTTTTACTTAAACTTAATCTATTAATATTTGTAAATAAAATCAATGTAATCACAATGATAATTTCTATCACTACTAAATATAAAATAAAAAACGAATTGTATATTTTAAATATTATTAACACAAATGGCAAAAGCAAAGAAATAAAGCTTAGAAATAGCATATATCTCCTATAGGATTTATTTTGCTTTTTCATAGCTTTATTATAATTCATTTTTTCACCTCTATTATAAACTACCGTTATTCCCCATTAGTTTTAGTTTTTCAGATTGATCGTAGGTTATTAAAGAATCAATCATTTCATCTAATTCACCATCTAAGAAAGAATCTAATTTGTAAAGTGTTAAACCTATCCTATGATCAGATACTCTTCCTTGTGGGTAATTATACGTTCTTATTCTTTCGCTTCTATCCCCAGTTCCTACCTGACTTTTTCTATCTTCTGCTATTCCTGCACTTCTTTCAGCCTGAGCACTTTCATATAACCTAGCCCTTAAAACTTTCATAGCTTTTTCTTTATTCTTAAGTTGTGATTTTTCATCCTGGCAAGTTACCATAAGTCCTGATGGTAGATGTGTTATTCTAACTGCTGAATCTGTTGTATTAACACACTGTCCTCCATGACCTGATGCCCTATACACATCTATTCTTAAATCATTTGGTCCTATTTCTACATCAACCTCTTCAACCTCTGGTAAAACTGCAACAGTAGCTGTAGAAGTATGTATTCTTCCACCAGATTCAGTATCTGGAACCCTTTGAACTCTATGCACTCCACTCTCATATTTAAGTTTAGAATAAACAAGGTTTCCTTTTACAGAAAAAACTACCTCTTTAAATCCACCAATATCAGTTTCATTAGCCGACATTAGCTCCACTCTCCAACCTTTTCTTTCTGAATATCTTGTATACATTCTAAATAAATTGGCACTAAATAAAGCAGCTTCTTCTCCTCCGGCTCCTCCCCTTATTTCAATAAATACATTTTTATCGTCATTAGGATCCTTCGGTAATAGCAAAATTCTAATTTCCTCTTTATATTTTTCTATATTAGCGCTTTGTTCCTTTATTTCTTCTGCTATCATTTCTCTCATTTCTCTGTCTGATTCTTCTTTTTGCATTTCTTTTGCAGTGTTAAATTCTTCTAGAGCCTTCTTATATTCTCTATATTTATTAACAATAACCTCAAGGTCTGATTGCTCCTTGCAAAGTTTTCTCCAATTATTTTGATCAGCAATAACACTGGGGTCACTAATCTTAATTGACATTTCCTCATATTTATTTTCTATAAACTCCAGTCTATCTAACATAATAACCACTCTTCCTTTATATTTTCACAATTTAATATTATATCAAAAACTTAAAAATAGTGCAAACTTAATATTCTAGTGAATTTAATATTAAGATACAATTTAAACTTTATCCCTTGTTTGTTATCTAAATACTCCAACAACTATTCTGTCTAATCCAGCTAAATCCTTTACTATATCAATAGATGAAAATTTATTTTCTAAAAGCAAATTCTTTACTTCATCTCCTTGATTATATCCAATTTCAAATAATATAAGCCCTCCCTTATTTAAAATTAAAGTAGAATCTTTTATTATCTTTTTATAAAATAATAATCCGTCTTCTCCCCCACATAATGCTTCATAAGGTTCATAACATTTTACATCTTCCATTAAATTGTCTATTTCAGCTTTCTCAATATAAGGCGGATTAGATACTATAATATCATATTTATCTTTATTTTTTATAAATTCATTCAACAAATCACTCTTTACTATATTAGCATTATCTATATTTAATTTTTTCTTATTTATCCTAGAAACTTCTATTGCTTTGTCAGATATATCAGATAAAGCCACTTCCACATTAGCTAATTTAGCTATTGACAGTCCTATTGCACCACTTCCTGCGCATAAATCTAAAACTTTTTTATAATTAAATCTATTTATATAATCCAAACTCATTTCTACCAAAGCTTCAGTTTCTGGTCTAGGTATTAAAACTCCCTTATCCACAAAAAATTCAAATCCCATAAACTCAGCTTGTTTAGTTATATATTTTATAGGTTTGTTTTCAGCCCGTTCTTTTATGAATTTTAGAAAAACATCTTCTTTTTCTTTATCTACTTCAATATCCTTATTTATTATAATATACAATTTGTTTTTTTCTAATACATGCGCTAATAAAATCTGACTGTCTAAAATATAAGAATCTATTGCATTTTCTTTAAGCTTAACTATCCCTATATTTAAGAGCTCTCCTATTTTCAATTTTCTACCTCACATATTACTTCCTTTATGTCTTCAACCTCTTCTATTCTTTCTATATCTTCTATATCTTCTACATCTTCTACATCTTCTATTCCTTCTGATACTTTAAGTGCCTTTATCGCAACTTCAAGCATTGATAAATCTGGTTCTTTTGTAGTTAATTTTTGAAGCATAAGACCTGGATAAACCAATATTTTTGAAATAATAGAATCACTCTTTCCCATCCACTTTATTAACTCATAAGCCACACCAGATACTACTGGAAGTAAGATGATTCTATATAACATTCTTTCCCAAATACTATTCCAAGGAGTTAAAGAAAGTAAAAGGATACTTACAATCATAACTAAAAACATAAAATTAGTTCCACATCTAGGATGTAATCTTTTATATTTTTTAGCATTTTCAGGTGTTAATTCTTCTTCATTTTCATAACAAAATATAGTTTTATGTTCAGCACCATGATATTGAAAAACCCTATATATATCTTTCATATTAGAAATTAATACTATATACAAAAGAAATATTACAACTCTTATTACACCTTCTATAATATTTAAACCAACACTTGAAGATATTTTAACTTTAAATAAATTAGCAACTAAGGTTGGAATATACACAAATACACCTACAGATATAACCAAAGATAAAATTAATGAAAATGCCATAATAATATCTGATGATTTTCCTTTAAATTTATCATTTAACCATTTTTCAAATTTAGAAGGTTCCTCATCTTCTTCAAAAAAAGAAGCAGAATAATTTAAAGTTTTTATTCCTATAATTAGTGAATCTAATAAAGTAACAAATCCTCTTATTACTGGTAATCCTAAGATTTTATTTCTTTTAGAAAAAGGTACTATATTTTCTTTATTTACTAC
>JBGUER010000038.1:0-19290 GCA_041821285.1 Clostridiaceae bacterium | reverse complement strand
AAAACATTAAAAATATTATAGAAAAAAATCAAAGTGTATTTTTATTAGGGTCTCAAGGTCCGGATATATTTTTCTATACGGACCTTAGAAATAATAGAGAAAAATACTATAACTATGCTGAGCTTCTTCATAGCGAAAAAACGAAAAAATTTATGGAAGAGAGTTTTGAATTTTTAAAAAATAACACTGAAAATGACGATGATTATGAAAAAATGTTAGCGTATTTATTAGGGTTTTTATGTCATTTTGCATTAGACAGCAAAGTTCACCCTTTTATATATTATTACTCAGGAGTTAATGACGGAAAGGATGAAGCTACAAAAAAATATACCTACCATCATAAAAGGCTTGAAATTATATTAGATGCTATAATGATTGAAAGACTTCAAGGTAAAAATGCATATTCCTATAGAGCTTATAATCTTTTAAATTTAAATGGTGAATTTCCTGAAGTGTTTGAAAATTACTATTCATATATAATGGACAAGGTTTATGATGAAAAAATGGAATGTGAAGCTATTAAAAAGAGTTTTGAAGGAATGGTTTATTATCATAAATTACTTTATGATAGATGGAATATTAAAAAATATCTAGTTAAACTTATTGGAATACACAAAAAAGATTCTCCTGTAGTTAATTATGCTAATAGTGCATTTTATCCTCGTAAAATAAATGATAGAGATTATTTAAATGAAAGTAAAAATATATGGCATCATCCTGTTACTAATGTAGATAATAATCAGAGTTTTGTGGATTTATTTTATGAAGCTGTGGATAATTCTATAAAATATATTAAAAAAGCAGAAAACTATTTATATAAAAATGGAGAATTAGACATAATTCAAAATTTATCTTATTCAACTGGAATGGATTGTGATAGTATTAATAAATTGAAGTATTATAAATCGATATTTGATTAAAAAATTATTAAAAATAAGAGGTGCATTATGGAATCAAAAGATAAAAAATATAGAGAGCTAATATCATATTTGAAAGAATTGAAATATGTTGCTATTGCGTTTTCAGCAGGTGTAGACTCAACGTTTCTTTTAAAAGCAGCAAAGGATGCATTAGTAGAAAATGTAATAGCTTACACAGTTAAAACTCCTTATATGGATGCAGATGAAATAGAAGAAGCTATAGAAATGACTAAAAAATTAGGAGTAAAACATAAAATAATAGAAGCTGACATAATAGAAGAAATAAAATATAATCCAGAAAATAGATGCTATTTATGTAAAACTTTTTTATTCCAAAAGATATTAGAACAAGCTAAGCTAGACCACTGTATTTATGTATTAGATGGAACAAATTTTGATGATTTAGGAGATTTCAGACCTGGAATGGTAGCACTTAAAGAACTAGGAATAATAAGCCCTCTTTTAAAACTTCAGTTTACAAAACAGGACATAAGAGAACTTTCAAAAGATTTAGATTTGAAAACTTTTAATAAACCAGCTAATCCTTGTCTTTTAACAAGATTAAATGTTGGTGAAAAAGTTTCAATAGAAGAACTTTTGATGATAAAAAAATCTGAAGATTACCTTAGAAAATTAGGATTTTTAGAAGTTAGAGTAAGAAGCTATAAAGGCCAAGCTAGAATAGAAATAAAAAGGCAGGATATGGACAGGGTCTTAAAACAGGAAGTTTTAGATGACATTTCAACTAAACTAAAAGACATTGGATATAAATATGTATCTTTAGACTTAGCAGGTTATAAAATGGGAAATATGAATAAATAACAAGGTATAGTCATAAACTTTAAAAGATTAATATACTTTGAGGGATTGAATGGAATTAAGAAATCAAAATAAATGTAAGGATGAATTACCTGAAAATACTATAAAAAAGATAAAAGATATACTTTTTAAATTAGGGCTTACACCAGTAGAGTCTGATTGGAAAAATTCTGCTAAGGGGTTTTATTCTTTAAGTTTATCAATAAAAAACACTAACATATCAGTTAATGGAAAGGGAACTACTGATACGTATGCATTAGCTAGTGCATATGGTGAGCTTATGGAAAGATTACAAAATCAATCTTTTTTTAGATTATCCTATGATTTAAGCCCAAGTGCATATGACAATCAATCTTTTTATTATGCACCTGATGAAAAAAATATCACAATAAAAGATGTGCTAAAAAGCCAAGATGATTGGTTTAAATGTGAAATGAGAAAGATACCTAAAGATATAGATAAGTATGATTTATTAAAAAAATGGAGAAAAATTTCTTTTGAAAAAGTTCCTTCAGATTTTATAGCTATTCCTTATATGAATTTAGCTACTAGAAGATTATCATATATACCAATTAAAATGGCATCAAAGATGTATATGTCAAATGGTATGTGTGCAGGAAATTCAATGGAAGAAGCACTAGTACAAGGTTTGTCTGAGATATTTGAAAGAAAAGTAAATATAGATATTATAGAAAATAAAATAGTTCCACCTACAGTACCTAGAGAATATATAAAGAAATTTAAAGAAATTTATAGAATGATTGAAGAGATTGAATTAAACAGTAATTATAAAGTAGTTGTTAAAGATTGTTCTCTTGGAAAGAATTATCCTGTAGTAGGAATAATTCTAATAAATAAAAAAGAACAGACATATTTTATTAAATTTGGATCCCATCCAATAGTAGAACTTGCACTTGAAAGGACACTTACTGAACTTTTACAAGGACAAGATATTAGGTCTATGAGTGGAATAAAAGAATTTTCATACAAAGGATATAATGAAAAGGATAAGAAGAATTTATTAGGTATACTAGTAAATGGTTGTGGATGTTATCCTAATGAATTTTTTTTAGATAAATTTAGTTATGAATTTAAACCATTTATGGATTTCTCTAAGTCAAGCAATGGAGACCTTTTAATCTATATGCTAAATTTACTTAACAAAGAAGGGTATGACGTATTTATAAGGGATGTATCTTATTTAGGATTTCCAAGTTTTCATATTATCGTTCCTGGTTTTAGTGAAATAGAAAATATTTATGATGAAAAATCATTAGATGAATATTCTAAATTTATTAAAATAAAAAAAATCATGAGAAATATAAATAATGTATCTGATAAAACAATAAATGATATTTTAGATTATATTGATAAGCAGAATATAGGAGGAATGAATTCAGTATCTCAATTTATAGGACTTGAGACAAAAGGTATGTTACCTTGGTATTATACTAATGTTGATTTATATAAAACAGCATTATATATTAAAGTAGGCAATTTTTCTAAGGCCTATAATGAATTAGATGGGTTTTTGAAAAATATAATGGTCAGTGCTGAAAATAAAAAAATAGTAAAATACTATAAATGTGTGCGAGATTATCTTGGAACAAGAATAGATGATTTATCAGAAGAGGAAGGAATGAATATATTAGAAAAATTTTATTCTAATAAAATGATAAAAAAAGTTAAATATCAATTTGAAAATAATAAAGATATTTTCAATCATTTTGGACAGATGAATTGTTGGAATTGTGATAAATGTGATATTAAAGAGAAATGTACTTACAAAGAAGTAGAAACAGTGTATAAAGTTTTAAAACAACAATGCTCAGTAAATAGAATAAATCAATTGGATATAAAAAATAATATAAAAATTAAAAACAATAAATATAATTAAAATGTAAAACCAAGAACTGTGACAATACTAGTTCCTGGTTTTATATTTAATGGCTTTTAATCATCATCTTCATCCATTGGTTTCATGCTTGTCATTGGAGACATTCCGCTCATACAGTTCATCCCATTCATGCAGTTCATGTTATTCATAGAATTCATGCAGTTCATATTATTCATACCATTCATGCCTTGCATGCACATAGCATTCATACCCATAGGAGACATACACATAGGGGACATACCACCCATAGGAGACATACCCTTCATACCTTTCATTTCATTCATAGTTTTCATCTCATCTGAATCATCCATAGCATTCATACAGGACATTCCACCCATAGGGGACATACCTTTCATACCAGCCATAGGATTCATAGCATACATTCCATAGGGCATAGGGCATTTATCTTTAGTTTTACATGTAGAACAATCTTCCATTAATACACCTCAATTAAATATTTATACTATTTATATATATGTTACAAAGTGGATTTTGTTTCATATATTATTCATAAAGTGTATATGGTAAAATAAAATAAAATCAATTATAAAAAAGAAAGGGTGAATTTTATGAAATTTAGACCTTGTATAGATATACATTCAGGCAAAGTTAAACAAATAGTTGGTGGAAGTCTTTCTGATAATGAGGATAATTTAGTTGAAAATTTTATATCTGATAAAGATTCATCATATTATTCTAGGATGTTTAAAGAAGATAGTCTTATTGGCGGACATGTGATTATGCTTGGACAAGGCAATGAAAAGGCATCGTTAAATGCGCTTAAAGCTTATCCTAATGGTCTTCAAATAGGTGGAGGAATAAATATAGATAATGCTAAATATTATATAAATAATGGAGCTAGTCATGTTATTATTACATCTTACGTATTTAAAGATGGTAAAATAAGTTTTGATAACCTAGATAAAGTTATTAAAAACATTGGTAGGGAAAATCTTGTGTTAGATTTAAGCTGTAGAAAAAAGGAAGATAAATATTATGTAGTAACTGATAGATGGCAAAACTTCACTAATTTTGAATTGAGTAATGATAATATTAAGCTTCTAGAAGCATATTGTGATGAATTTCTTGTTCATGCTGTAGATGTTGAAGGAAAATGTAATGGAATAGAAAAGGAGTTAATAGAACTATTAGGAAATTGTGTAAATATACCAACTACTTATGCAGGAGGTATTCGGTCTTTTGATGATTTAGAAACTATTAAGCTGCTTGGTAAAGATAAAATTGATTTTACCATTGGAAGTGCATTAGATATATTTGGAGGCTATTTATCTTATAAAGATGTAGTAATGTATTGTGAAAATTTATAATAAGGAGGTTAATGTTATGTGGTCAAGATACATGATCAAGGAAAAAGCAAAAGAGGTTTTAAGACTTTATTATTGGAAGGCTTTTTTAGTAAGTCTAGTAATAGTACTTGTAGGGGGAAGTCACAATGGGGGTTCTAGTGGGGGTAATACTACCATAAAAGAAAATTATAATGATATGCAAGGCATAATGCCCGAAAATATATATAAAGTATTAGGTATCATAATTGCATTTGCTGTTACAATAGTTTTGCTTTTGGTTATTTATAGAATATTCATCGGATATGTAGTTGAAGTAGGTGGAAGAAAGTTTTTTACTGAATCTGCAAAAGGAAATAGTGATGTAGGATATTTAGGTTATGGCTTTGGAAATGGTAGGTATTTTGATGTTGTAGCAACTATGTTTATGAGAAGTCTTTATACTTTTTTATGGACTCTTTTATTGATAATACCTGGTATAGTAAAGTCCTATGCTTATAGAATGGTACCATATATCTTAGCTGACAACCCTAATATAGGATATAAAAGAGCTATAGAATTAAGCAATGAAATGACAGATGGACAAAAATTTGATATTTTTGTGTTAGATTTATCTTTTATAGGGTGGTATCTATTAGGAATTATTGCTTTTGGAGTTGGAATACTATTTGTAAAACCTTATGATGACGCTACAAATGCAGAATTATATTTAGTACTAAGACAAGATGCTATAGATAAAGGGATAACAAATCCTATGGAACTTAATTTAGAAATAAATGAGCATTTTATATAAGTAGTTTAAGGGGTGAGAATCATTAATATTGTTGTTATTTATGGTAATGAAAGAAAAGGAAGTACTTATAACTGTGTAAATATTATAAAAAATAATATAAAATCTTATGGTGATATAAGTTTCGAAGAAATCCATCTAACTAAAGATTTGCCTAATAATTGTATAGGATGTTTTAATTGTATTAACAAAGGAGAAAAATATTGTCCTCATAATGAAACAGTTTCTTCGATATTAAATTCTATACTTGAAGCAGATGGCGTTATTTTAGCTTCTCCAGTTTATGGGCTGGATGTATCAGGTGCTATGAAAAATTTAATAGACCATTTATGCTTTATGTGGATGCCTCATAGACCTAAAAAAGAGATATTTTCAAAAATAGGATTTGTTGTTTCAACTTCAGCAGGAGCAGGTACTAAAAGAACAAATAAGACCATGAAAACGGCTTTGAATTATATGGGGTTTAATAGGACATATTCATTTGGAATTCCAGTAGCTGCATCATCTTGGGATGATGTTAAGGAAAAAAAGAAAATAAAGATAGAGAAAATATTAAGGAAAAAATCCAGAAAATACTATAATTCTTTATTAAGCAGAGACCGGTTAGGTAATAGACTTTTTACTAAGGTTTTATTTAGTATGATGAAAGGAATGACTAAGGGTTTTCCAGATGGACATATAGATAAAGAATATTGGAGAAGTATGGGGTGGTATGGTAAAGCTAAACCATATTAAAAGTAGATTATGTAGTTGAGTTTAAATCAATTAAATAAAGAAATATATAAGCAATAGATTAGTCTCTTGCTTATTTTTTATTTAAAATATGTGGTAAAATATAAACAATTTATAATGTTATGTAAAGTGTGGGTTATAATAACTTTAACGGAGTGTTAGAGGAGATAAATTAAAGAAAAAATAACATAAACTAGAATAGATCTTATTTGTGAATTTTATATGGTAAATTGTAAAAAAATGACGAAAACAAAATTTGACATATATATATATATATATATATATAATTGTAAATGTTTCTTATATAATATTTATATTGGTTTAAATTAAAAATTTTATTTATAAAATCCCTTCTGTACAAAAGAACATAATAAAAAAATTAGAGATATCTAGACGAGAAAACAAAGGGGACAACCATATATAAGTATAAAAGCAAGTGTATTTTACATATATAGTTTGTATTATTAAAAAAGGGATTTTAATTTTTTTATTCTATTATTAGAATAGAAAATTCAAATACGTTGATATAATTATGTTATTTTCATATAAATCAAAACAAAATAACTAAGAAATAGCATTTAATAATATTTCTTAGTTATTAATTTTTTAGAAAGGGGGAGAAATTATGTTAAAAAGATTTTTGTTTTCATGTAAAAAGAAGGGAGCAACACTAGTGATTGCTATATTCGGTTATTTTTTATGTATTACAATAATGTCCATAATGATAAATCAAGTTATTCTTTACAATAAAATCTGGAATAATGCAAAAATGGGTAAAGTTAGCAATTACGTATTTGCGGTAGTTACAAGTAATTTAAAGGAAGAGTTTGATGGTGATCCTATGGACATGATAAATGAGTATGCAAAAAAAGGGAAAGTAGACATTATAGGTTTAGGTGAAAGCGATATTTTAAGTAAAGATAACAATGCAAAAGTACAAGTAATACCAACACTGTTTTATAAAAAAACGGACTGGACACCAGCACTTATTAAGGGCAGATATCTTACTCCTGAAGAAAGCATTAAAGGAACACCAGTAGTTGTAATTGGTAAGAATATTGCTAATGATTTAAAAGTTGATATAGGAGATACTGTAGAATTTTATGATATGAAATATAAGGTTATTGGTGTTATGGGATTTAAATATGCAAATCAATTGAGTGATTCAGGTAAATGGGATGATGTGTTTGTTATTTCTTTAAATGGATTACCAGAGAATTACTTAAATATATTTAAAGAAAAAACAATAAAAACTCAGCAAAATGGAAAGAAATATTTGGGATATAGAATGATATTTAGAATAAAAGCAAATCAATTTGAAGAGGTAACAAATCAAATAAATAACGATTCCAATAATAAATCTGTAGAAATTAGCAATACGCAATCAAATCAATATGGGGAGACTAGTGTGTTTATGGACGTTAAAAAAACAATATACATTGCTATTCCTATAATATTTGTTGCTTTATTTAATGTAATAAATATATCTTTGTTTTGGATAATGGACAGAAAGAAAGAAATAACTATAAAAAAATGTATAGGAGCAACTAATAAGCTTATGATAAAAACTATGCGAATAGAATTAATGTCCATAGGTATTGTTGCAACAATTCTTTCATTTTTGGTACAGAAATTATTAGAAAATAAATTGGAATTATTTTTAAATAAATTTGAATTAAGTTTGCAGTTTTCTTGGGTTAGTTTTGTAATAAGTATTTTAATGGCGCTTGGTATTGGATATTTAACTACCATACTTCCTGCAAGAAAAATTCTTTCCATGGAACCAGCTGAAGCGTTGAGATATGAATAGGGGGAGAGATAATGACTGGATATATAATTTTAAAATCATTAAGAAAAAAACCATATAGAAATATAGGAATTGTAATTCAACTTATATTAGGAAGTTTGATAATGATACTAGCATTATCAAACTATAGGTTTTATCAAAAGCAATATGAGAAAGATAAAAAAATAATAACTCCTAACGTATATAGGATTGATCTTTTTGGAAAAGAAAGCTATGAAATTGGATCAGAATCAGGTCTTTCACTACCTATGACTAATCAGGAAGTATCAGAAAAAACTTATTCATTAGTAGCTAGTGAACCTGGTATAGATAAGGTGGGCGTTGGGATAAATAGAACGATTAGTTGCCCTTATGATTCAAATGATAAATCAGGATATTTAAAATCTGTTAGTGTTGAGGTTAAGGGGTGTTTTTACAATAAGGAATTAACTGAATTGTACATAACTAAGGTTAAAAAAGGAATAGATTTTAAAGAATATTTTAGTAGTACAGATAAAGATGAAAACATCGTACCAATGTTAGTTTCAGAGGCAATTGAAAGTGAAAATCCAATAGGAAGCATAGTTAAGATTAAGATACCACAAGGGGGAGTCAATAGATTCAAAATTATTGGAGTCATTGATGAAAAATACACTACATTAGATCAATTATATAATAATAATCTTCCAGATCCTTATGGTGAATATTATTTTATTGCTGGTGATTTATTATATAATAATGATGATTATGCATATGTATATGCATCAATTAAGGATGGTTATAAAGCTGAGGATGTAAATAAATCTATTCAATCAAAAGTGGAAGATACAATAATGGTTTATTTTTATAGTTTAGAGAAAATGGCTGAAGGGGATAAATTTTATGCTGTATCTACTACAGCAAAACCCCTGTTTTATGGAATTATAGTGCTGATTTTATCTACATTTGGGATAATAAGTACAGTTTTATCTTCTCTTTTAAAAAGAAAAAGGGAATTTGGTGTAAGAATTGCAGTGGGTGCTTCTAAAAAATATATTATGAGAATGATTGTAGGAGAAATAGCATTCTTATTTATTTCTTCACAAATTATTAGTATTATAATTTCAGCTGTGGTAAGTTTCTTTAATGAAAAACGAGTATTAGATTTGACTGTTTTGGGAATAAATTTTTTAGTAATTTTAATACTTTTGATTATTTCTATTATTCCTGCATTTATAAGAATATATAGAATGAAACCTGTTGATTTAATCTATAATAGGAGATGATTGTATGAATCAGATAATATTTAATGGAATATCTAAAAGATATATAGTTTATGGAAATGTGACCGAGGCATTAGATAAGGTGGATTTAAAAATTGAACAGGGGGAAATGGTTGAAGTTATGGGTCCATCTGGATCTGGAAAGACTACTATGCTTAATATATTAGGATGTTTAGATAATCCAACTAATGGACAATATATTTTAGAAGATGAAAGTGTGGAAACTTTAGATTCAGATGTTTTATCTAAAATAAGAAATCAAAGTATAGGTTTTGTATTTCAACAATTTGCACTTATTGATGATTATACAGTATTTGAAAACTTAGAATTACCGCTTATCTATCATAATATGCATAATAAAAAAAATAAATATTCAAAAGAAGATATAAGAATGAAAATTTATGAAGTGCTTGAATCTTTGGGAATACGAGAACATACAAACAAATATCCATCACAGCTTTCAGGAGGACAACAGCAAAGAGTTGCCATAGCAAGAGCATTAATTGGAGACCCTGATATAATAATTGCGGATGAACCAACTGGGGCATTAGATCAAAAGACAGGATCAGAAGTTATGAAACTTTTGGTGGATATAAATAAAAAGGGTAAAACTATAGTAATAGTTACTCATGACGAAAAAGTTGCAGACTATTGTAAGAGGAAAATTGATATAGTTGATGGGAAAATAGTTAGCGATAAAGTATGTGAGTGCTTATAAAAAATATTACACATAATAACCCCTTATTTATGCTAAAAACTAGCCTAAATAAGGGGTTTGTTTATCTAAACTTAAGTAAATTTATTTTATTATAATCTATACTTACATTATCTAAAACCAAATCACTGTTTGCATGTACATATTCTATTTTACCAATAAACATTTCATGAGAACCTGTCATAATAGAGTCTACAATTTTGCATTCTATATTAACTGGACAATCTAATAAAATAGGGGCATTCACTTTTACACCTTCACCTAATTTTATATTTAATTTTTCTAATTTATTTTCATCTTTGCCACTATGGCTTCCAAGATAAGCATATTCTTCCCTGAAAGATTCTGGAACTAAATTTACAACAAAAACTCCAGATTCTTTTATCATTTTATAAGAATGTCTAGTTGGAACAATACCCACCATAACCATTGGTGGGTCATAGCTACAATTCCCAGCATACCCTACTGCAAGAGCATTATTCTCACCATTTAATCCTCTACAAGATACTAAAATATCTGGCATAGGGTTTAAGCAACTTTTAAAATCTCCTGATTTCTTTTCCATTACAAAAGCCTCCTAATATAATTTAATTTAAAATAAGTATATCATAATTGGCATATGATATAAACTTTAATTTACCATAAAAAATTCTGTGCTATAACCATTAATAACTGATAAAATATATTTAGGCTATATATAAGGGGTTAGAGAATGGAGATTAAGATATCTGTTAGAAATTTAGTTGAGTTTGTATTAAGGTCTGGTAGCATTGATAATAGATTTCAAAGTTCAGTACGAGCACTAGAGGGGACTTTAGCCCATCAAAAACTTCAAAAGCTTGGTGGAGATAATTATAATAGAGAAGTTAGTTTAAAACTTATATTTGATTATTTTGGATATAAATTTAATATTCATGGTAGAGCAGATGGAATAATAAAAAATGAAATAGTAGTAATAGATGAAATAAAATCCACTACTAAGAATCTGGAAAATATAGAACAGGCGAATTTAGTTCATGAAGCCCAGGCTAAGTGTTATGGATATATTTATTCAAAGATTAATGATTTAACTGAAATAGAAATCCAAATAAGTTATTTTAATATAGATACAGAAGGGATAAAAAGATTCAATCATATATATAAATATGAAGAGCTTGAAGGATTTTTCTTTAGTTTAATAGAAAAATATTTGGTTTGGGCAAAAGTATCAGAGGATTGGAAACAATTAAGGGATGAATCAATAAATAAATTAGAATTTCCTTTTACGGAATATAGAGAAGGTCAAAGGAAAATGGCAGTTTCTATATATAATACTATAAAACAAAGTAAGAAAATATTTGTAAGTGCACCTACTGGAATTGGGAAAACTATATCTACTCTTTTTCCAGGTATAAAGGCGCAAGGGCAAGGGGAAGTTTCTAAAATATTTTATTTAACAGCAAAAACAGTAACTAGAAAAGTTCCTGAAGAGGCCATTTTAAATATGAGAAAAAATGGACTTAAACTAAGATACATAACTATAACTTCAAAAGAAAAGATATGTTTTAATGAAAAAGTTAAATGCAATCCTATAAATTGTCCCTATGCTAAAGGGCATTTTGATAGAGTAAACGATGCTATGCTTAGTATTTTAGAAAATGAAAATGAAATAAATAGAGAAAAAATAGAGGAATATGCTAGAAATTTTAATGTTTGTCCTTTTGAGTTTTCTTTAGATATCAGTTTGTTTTGTGATGTAATAATATGTGATTATAATTATGTATTTGATCCAAGAGCCTATCTAAGAAGATATTTTGATGAGTCAGGACAAGATGATTATCTTTTTTTAATTGATGAGGCTCATAATTTAGTAGATAGGTCAAGAGATATGTTTTCTGCTGAAATTTCTAAAAGTGAATTTACAGAATTAAAAAATAAAATAGAAAATCAAAAGATAAAAAAACAATTAAATAAGATAAATTCATCATTTTTAAAATATAAGAAAACTATAGGAGATGAAGGATATGGTATCTTAAAAGATGAGGTAGATGATTTATATAGAAATATTAGGAAATTTATCGTTATGGGTGAGGAATATTTACTTGAAAATGAAGGAGATGAAGAATTTTTAGAGGTATATTTTAAGTGCTTATCTTTTATTAAAATCTCAGAATATTATGATGAAAGATATATTACATATATAGAGCAAATAAATAAAAATATAAAAATAAAACTCTTTTGTATGGACCCTTCATTTCTTTTAAAAGAAGCTTATAAGAGAGGAAAGTCAGCAGTTTTATTTTCTGCAACTTTAAGTCCATTAAAATATTATAAGGATATATTAGGGGGAGAGGATGAGGATTTTAGTTTAAGACTTAAATCACCTTTTAATAAAGAAAATAGAAAGATATTAATAGCTGATAATATTTCAACAAAATATAAAGACCGGGATAAAACTTATGAAAATGTGGCAGAATATATATATTCTATGTATACGAATAAGCAGGGTAACTATTTATGCTTTTTTCCTTCTTATGTTTATATGGAGAAGGTTTATGAAATATTTATTGAGAAATATGATGTTAACACAATAAAACAAGAAAGTTCTATGGAAGAGTCTGCCCGAGATGAGTACATTGATAATTTCAATGAAGATAATAAAATAATTGGTTTTTGTGTTTTAGGAGGAATATTTTCAGAAGGTATAGATTTAGAAGGAGAAAAACTTATTGGAGTTATTGTAGTTTCGGTAGGTCTTCCTAAAATATGTTTAGAAAGAGATATTATTAAAGATTACTATAATAAAAAGAACAATCTTGGATATGAATATTCTTATATGTACCCTGGAATGGACAAGGTTTTGCAAGCAGCAGGAAGGCTTATTAGAAAAGAAGATGATAAGGGAAATATCCTTTTAATTGATACTAGGTTTAATAATAAAAATTACCTTAATATATTTCCGGAGGATTGGTTTCCTTATAAAATAGTAAAGACAAAACAAGAACTAAAATGATTAATTTTAAAGAGAAAAACAAATTAATTCTATTAATTTTAAAGAGAAAAACAAATTAATTCTATTGATTTTAAAAAGAAAAACAAATTAATCCTATTGATTTGTATTGACTTAAATACTTGCCTTTGATAGTATTTTGTGGGAGGGATGACAATGAATGAAATTTATGATGTAGTTATAGTAGGTGCCGGTGCAAGTGGAGTTTTTGCAGCTTATGAACTGGCAAAAGCGGATAAGAACTTAAATATTCTAATGATTGAAAAGGGACACACACTTGAAAAAAGAAAATGTCCTATAGATGGAAAGAAAATAAAATCCTGTATAAATTGCAAGACTTGCAATATAATGAATGGATTTGGTGGAAGTGGAAGTTTATCTGACGGAAAATATAATATAACTAATAATTTTGGTGGAGAACTATATAAATATATAGGTGAAGAAGAAGCGCTGAATTTAATGGAATATGTAGATGAAGTTAATTGCAGCCTTGGAGACACGAATGCTAAATTATTTTCTACAGAAAACTCTAATTTAAAAAATGAAGCTTTAAAATATGATCTTCATTTATTAGATGCAAAGGTAAGACATTTTGGTACAGATGGAAATTTAGTTATTTTATCTAATATGTATGAGTATTTAAAAACTAGAATATCAATAAAATTTGATTGCACAGTTATAGATATTGAAAAAAATGAAGAAGGATTTTTAACAAAGACAGATAAAGAGGATATAAAATCTAAATATTTAATATTAAGTACAGGAAGGTCTGGTTCAAAATGGATATCTAAAACCTGTGAGAAACTAGATATAGAAACTAGAAGTAACAGAGTAGATATAGGGATTAGAGTTGAAATACCAGCAGCTACATTTGCGCATATAACAGATGATGTTTATGAAAGTAAAATAGTTTATAGAACTGAAAAATACTCAGATTTAGTTAGAACATTTTGTATGAATCCTTATGGTCAAGTTGTTAATGAAAATACTAATGGAATAGTTACTGTAAATGGACATAGCTATGAAGACAAAAAACTTCAGTCTAATAATACTAATTTTGCCCTTTTGGTAGCTAATAATTTTACAGAGCCTTTTAAAAACAGCAATGAATATGGAGAGTCTATAGCAAGGTTATCTAATATGTTAGGTGGGGGAGTTTTAGTTCAAAGATTCGAGGACTTGGTAAAAGGTCGTAGAACTACGGAACATAGAATATCAAAAAGTTTTCTAAAACCAACTTTAAATGCAACACCAGGGGATTTAAGTCTTGTTATTCCTAAAAGACAATTAGATGACATAATAGAGATGATATATGCTTTAGATAAAATAGCACCAGGAACTGCAAATGGTGATACTTTATTATATGGTGTAGAAGTTAAATTTTATAATTCTAAGGTAGAAGTTTCTAATAACCTTGAAACTAAAATAAAAGGACTGTTTATTTTAGGAGATTGTTCAGGTGTAACTCACTCCTTATCTCAAGCTTCAGCTTCAGGAGTTTATGTAGCTAGATATTTATTAGACAGAATATAAATTGAATATATACAAATAAAAATGCAGTTTACCCTGCATTTTATTTTCCCAAAGAATATTTACGAACAAAGCATGTCTTCACAAATAAAATATTCGTGTTTTGTTTGACTATTTCATTCTACTTTGATAATATTATGTAGGGAAATTGCATAATTACATTTTGGCTGTTTTCAACATAAAAAATCAATCATCAAGATTTCTTATGTTGAAAAACAAATAATAAATTATGCAATTTTTTAGGGAATTTTTATTATTACATTTTGGCTGTTTTCAACATAAAAAATCAATGTTCAAGATTTTATATGTTGAAATAAGATGGAAAATAATAAAAATTCTTAGGGAATTTTTATTACTACATTAAATTTCAATACAAAAAATTAAGAACCAAAATTTTTTGTATTGAACAAGAAGAAGTAATAAAAATTCTTAGGGAAATTTTATTACTACATTAAATTTCAATACAAAAAATTAAGAACCAAGATTTTTTAACATTATATTTAACTAATATTAAAATTTATATATATAAAATTGGAGGATAAATTATGTCTACTTTAGTGGTTTTAGGAGCTCAATGGGGCGATGAAGGAAAAGGTAAAATGACTGATTATCTAGCTTATGATGCAGATGTGGTAGTTAGATTTCAAGGTGGAAACAATGCTGGTCATACTGTTGTTATAGGAGAAAATGAATATAAACTACATCTTATTCCATCAGGTATTTTATATGATGATAAGTTAAATGTTATAGGAAATGGTGTGGTTGTAGATCCTAAAGCTTTATTTGATGAAATAGAGTATTTAAAAGGTGAAGGCGTAAATGTAAATCCTGAAAAATTGATAATAAGCGATAGAGCTCACGTTATTATGCCATACCACAGAATAATGGATCAATTAAAGGAAAAAGGAAGAGGAAATAAGAGTATAGGAACTACAGGAAAAGGAATAGGTCCATGTTATACTGATAAAATGGAAAGAAGTGGAATAAGAATCTGCGACTTATTAAACAAAGAAAAATTCACAGAAAAACTAAAAGAAAATATAGATATGAAAAATGCGGTTATAAAAAATGTATTTAACGGCGAAGAATTAAATTTTGATGAAATATTTGAAGAATATAATAGATATGCAGATTTAATAAGACCTTATGTAAAAGATATATCTGTTAGAGTATATGATGAAATAAAAAAAGACAAAAAAGTTCTATTTGAAGGGGCACAGGGTACTTTACTTGATATAGACTACGGAACTTATCCATTTGTAACATCTTCTAACACTATAGCAGGTGGAGTTTGTACAGGAGCAGGAATAGGACCTACAATGATAACAAATGCTATAGGAATAGCAAAAGCATATACTACAAGAGTAGGAGAAGGTCCATTTCCTACAGAACTTTTAGATGAAAAAGGTGATTGGATTAGAAAGGTAGGTCACGAATATGGTGTCACTACAGGAAGGGCTAGAAGATGTGGATGGCTAGATTTAGTAATATTAAAATCATCGGCTAGAGTATCTGGACTAACTTCATTTGCAGTAACTAAAATAGATACATTAGCAGGACTTGATGAAATAATGATTTGTACCGGATATAAATTTAAAGGTGAAGTAATAGATTATATTCCAGCTAGCTTAGAAGATTTAGCTTTATGTGAACCTATTTATGAAAGTTATGAAGGTTGGGGAAAAGAAATTGAAAACGCTAGAAGTTATGATGAAATACCAGAGAATGCTAAAATATACATTAAAAAAATAGAAGAATTTACAGATACTAAGGTTTCTATAGTTTCAGTAGGACCAAGAAGAGACCAGACTATGGTAATAAATGAAATATAAAATAAATTCAAAAGCCAGTATATCTGGCTTTTTTTATATGTGTTTATGCATTTGTGGATTTATTTGTAATAATGTTTTATAATCATTAATAATAAGGGGTGATTTTATGAGTGGAATTATTACAGAAAATACATATGATATTCATTATTATGAGGTGGATTATAAAAAGAGACTGTTAGTTTCAGAAATAATAAATTACATGTGCGATTCTGCTATGGGACAAAGTTGTGAAATAGGAGAAGATATCGAATTCTTAAAACAAAATAATATCGGCTGGGTAATATTGAAATGGGATATAAATATAGAGAGATATCCTTTATATAAAGAAAAAGTAAGGGTAACAACATGGGGACAAAGTTTTAATAAATTTTATGCTACAAGGGGCCATGAGATAATAGATGAAGAAGGGAATGTTATAGGAAGTGCTAAATCTCTTTGGATTTTAATCGATACAACAAGGAGAAGACCAGTAAGGATACCTGATTATATGTATGGAGCTTATGGAATAGGTAAGGAAGATACTAAAGGATATGAATTTTCAAAGCTTGATAAGGTAGATAAAGAGGATTATATAAAGAAATTCAATGTAAGATATAGTGATATAGATACAAATGTCCATGTAAATAATTCAAAATATTTATCATGGTTTGTTGAATCAGTACCTAAGGATATAGTTTTAAATTATTCAATAAAAAGAATATTAATAAATTATGAAAAGGAAACAAGCTACGGAGAACTTATTTCCTCTATATGTGCAATAAAACAAAATGAAGATGAATTAGAGATAATCCATGAAATAAAAAGTCAAGATGGAAAAAGTTTAACTTTAGGTAAAACATTTTGGAAAAAATTATCTTAAATTTTTGGCGATAGCTGAGGCAGCTATTACGCCTGTTGCCCAAGCAAAGTGGAGGTTATATCCTCCACAATCTCCATCTACATCTAGCATCTCTCCAGCAAAATAAGCGCCTTTTACTTTTTTAGACTCTAGTGTTTTGCCGTTTACTTCAGTTGTATCTATTCCTCCCATAGTAACTTGAGAATTTGCAAAAGGTTGAGTTCCTGATACTTTAAATTTCCAATTTTTTAAATTATTAAATAAGTTTAATTTTTCCTCATAAGAAAGATTATAGCAAGGCATATGAATATCTGTTATCGAAGAATCCTTTAAAATTATAGGGATTATTTTTTTGTTTATTATGCCTAAAAATGATTGGGATATTTCTCTATGGGAGAAAATTGCTAAATGAGATTCCATAAATTCTATAAAATCTTCTTTTGAAAAATTTTTTAATAAATCCACAGTAATAAAAACACTTTTGTTTTTATTTAAATAATAAGATGCATCTCGGCTTATATTTAAAATAGCAGGGCCAGATATTCCATAATCAGTAAATAAAATTTCGCCTGATTTTTGACTTATTATTTTATCATCAACTAATAAATTTACGTTTCCGTCAAATTTAACTCCAGATAATGCTCTTAAATTTTTATAGTCTAATCTAAGCTGAACTATGGATGGAAGAGGTTTTATTATTTTATGACCTAGACTCTTAGCTAGGGTGTAACAAGAGCCGTCAGAGCCAGTAGAGGGCATAGAAGAGCCTCCACAACAAAACAAAACTCTTTTGCTTTTATAAATAACACCATCGGTAGTCTCTAAAATAAATAGGGAATCTTGTTTTTTTATTTTTTTAATTTTACTATTAAAGTATATAGGTATATTTCTATCTTCAATAGCTAGTCTGAATATATCTATAACAGAGGAGGCTTGAAGTGATAAAGGATAGGTTTTTCCTTCTTCTAAAGTAGTGAAAGGAAGTCCTAAATAATTAAATAAATCTTCACAGTCTTTATAACTAAAATTGTTTATTATATTGTCAATAAAATCTTTGTTTTCTCCATGATAAAATAAAGGAGATAGGTTTTTATTGGTTATATTACATCTACCA
This sequence comes from Clostridiaceae bacterium, assembly GCA_041821285.1. GTDB lineage: Bacteria > Bacillota > Clostridia > Clostridiales > Clostridiaceae > JAJBWD01. Next base: position 762 of record JBGUER010000038.1, on the reverse strand, counting down.
TTACCTGTAATTAGTATTTTTTTACCTATTCTATCTTTGCTTTCTAATAAGGCTGAATTTATTCCATTATCTTTTAAAATAATAGAAGCTAAAATTCCTGAAGCGCCACCACCTACTACTAAAACGTCATATTCCAATATACTCTCTCCTTTTATTGTGATATAATTATTTTACTATATTAATAATAAAATTCAAATAAAAATCTAATACTATAAGTGAAAAGTTTAAGGAGGATAAAAAAATGGATGCATATGATTTTTTAAAATATAAGAATTGGGTAGTAGTTGGTAATGTTTTGACAGAAGGTAAATATGCTAATAAAATATTAAATAGATTAAAAGAGAATAGTTTTAATGTTAAAGGGCTTCATCCAAAAGATGACACAGGTAAATTAGCAAAGTCCTTAAAGGATGTAGAATTTAGTGTTGATGTAATAGATTTGTGCATAAATCCTGCTAGAGGGTTAGAAATATTAAAAGAAGCAAAAGAACTTGGAATAAAAAATGTATTAATTCAACCTGGTGCAGAAAGCCAAGATATATTGGATTATGCTAAAGAAAACAACATAAATGCTATAGAAGGTTGCGCTCTTGTGATATTATCTCAATTAAAATAAAAAAATATGTTGACAGTTTGAATAATTTTATGTATCATATTCTATGTCGGGTTTTTAGACGACGATTTTATAAGGCCCCTTGGTCAAGCGGTTAAGACACCACCCTTTCACGGTGGTAACATGGGTTCAAGTCCCGTAGGGGTCAC
>JBGUER010000037.1:0-19476 GCA_041821285.1 Clostridiaceae bacterium | reverse complement strand
ATTATTAATTTCATTTATTTGTTCTTCAAGTCTTTTTCCATTTTCTATTACATCTTTTACTGAAAATCCATATTTTTTCTTTAGATTTTCTATTAAATATAATCTTTCATTTATAGAATTCAACTCATTCTCATCATAAGAAATTTCGTTAAACATATCATTGAAACTTAATGACACATCTTGCAAATTATAATAAAAACCTTCTATATCATTTAAAATACTATCCATTTTAGGATAATACTTTTGTATGATTTTTAATTTCTTTATAACTAAATTTAATCCATCATATATGGATTGATTCTCTAAACTTTCAAATAGTAAATTATTACACTCTTTTAACATTGTAGATACTTCACTAGCATTTGTTTGTTGCTGATAGCTTAAAGTAAGTTTTTCTTCTTCATCTTCTTTAAGATTTGCTTTATTTATCTCATTTATTTGAAATTTTAAGTAATCTACTATTTTATCTTTCTCGTCATATTTTCCGTTAATATTATCAATTTTATGTATAATATTTTTATACTCAGAAAAATTTTTATTAAACTCTAGAATTTGATTTTTAAAAATATCATCTCCAAATGAATCTAAATAATTTATATGAGTACCGCTATCAAGAAGCCCTTGATTTTGATGTTGTCCGTGTATATCAATTAAACAATTACTGATTTTTTTTATATTATTTAACACTAAAGATTTTCCATTCACTTTTGCTATACTTCTACCATTTTGAAAGGTTTCTCTGCTTAATATAATAACTTCTTCATAATCAATATTATATTCTAATAAAATATTTTTTAATTTTTCATTATTTACTTCAAATATAGCTTCCACATAAGTTTTTTCTTTTCCATATCTAATTAGATCCTTATTAAACTTACTGCCTAAAACATAATTTATAGCATCAATCAAAATTGACTTACCTGCACCAGTTTCTCCAGTTAACACATTAAACCCACTGCCAAAGTCCATGGTAATATTTTCTATTAGTGCGAAATTTTTTATAGAAATTTGAAGAAGCATTAAATTCACCTTACCCGTTCAATATTTTTTTCAATCTTGTAATAATGTTAATAGCTGTTTCTTTGTCTCTAGCTAAAATGAATATAGTATTGTCCCCAGCTATAGTTCCAACTATTCCATTTAATTTAAGAGAATCTATTGCTTCTGCAGCCGCATTTGCAGAACCTGTTATAGTTTTTATAACTACAAAATTATCTACATTATCAATATGTATAACTATCTCATTAAATATATTTACTAATTTATTATTTGATAATGAACTAGTTGATATATTAGTTGCATACTTATATTTCCCAGTTTCAGTTAATATTTTTATAAGCTTAAGTTCCTTTATATCTCTAGATACAGTGGCTTGTGTAACTTCTATTCCGGTTTTATTAAGTTCTTCTGCTAAATCTTCCTGAGTTTCAATCTCTTTTCTACTTATTAATTCCAAAATCTTAGCTTGTCTTTTTGTTTTCATTTAATTCACCCCTCACTTTAACATAGTATAATTTTTTTTCTTAATATTGAAAAATAATCATAATCTTCCAATTTAATTAATTTACATTGATAATCTGAACTTGTTATTTCTATCATTATATCTTCTTTTACTTCCGTAACCTTTTGTCCATCAATAGTTAAATATATATTTTCTCTCTTGTTTTTTATAATAACTTTTATTTTTCTTTTAGCTTCTATTAAAATTGGTCTAACCCCCATTTGATGAGAACAAATAGGGGTAATTTCTATTAATTTTAAAGTTGGATAAACTATTGGCCCACCTGCAGACATAGAATATGCTGTAGAACCTGTTGGTGTGGAAATAATAACTCCGTCCCCTTTAAAATAAGCATATAAAACATCATCAATATATATCTCAAAGCATTCTATGTTTGGCATTATCCCTTTACTTATAACTATATCATTTAAAGCAATATTTTCAATATTTTCATTGTTAACTCTACATTTTAACATCATTCTATTTTCTTCATGATAATTATCCGATTTAATTTTCAACAATGTTTCTTTAAAATTTTTGTATTCAATAGATGACAAGAAACCTAAAGTCCCCATGTTTACTCCTAAAATAGGAACATCATATTTAGCTATTATAGAAGATGTTCTAAGTATTGTGCCATCTCCACCTAAAATAATTATAAAATCTAAATCTTTTGTCACTTCATCATCTATCCCTATATTATCATAATATATTTTAAGTTTTACACTATCAAATACATCAAAAATATCCTTAACTATGTCATTAATTATATCATTCTTTATTTTTTTGCTAGAATTTATATTTATACCAATATTTTTCATTTTTCCTCCTTTTTCAAGGTTAGATGAGAATTATTAATAACTCCTTCTATTAATTCATCCTGATAAATTTTATTACTACAACTTTTCTTAAAATAAACCAGATATTCTATATTTCCCTCAGGTCCTTTTATAGGAGAATAATCTAAATTTAACACTTCTAAGCCTAGAGTTTCTATGTGTCTTATTATATCCTCTACCACCTGATAATGAACCTTTAAATCCTTTACTACTCCCTTTTTGCCTACTTTTTCTCTTCCTGCTTCAAATTGAGGTTTTATAAGTGCTACGATTTCACCATCCTCTTTTAAAAATTTTAAAAGATTAGGTATGATTTTCTTCAAAGAAATAAAAGAAACATCAATGCTTGCAAAATCTCCTATCATAAAAGAGTCATCCAATTCTAAATATCTAACATTAGTTCGTTCAATACATTTAACCCTCTCATCTACCCTAAGCTTCCATGAAAATTGACCATATCCTACATCAATTGAATAAACATATTTTGCACCATTTTGAAGCATACAGTCAGTAAATCCACCTGTAGATGCCCCAATATCATAACAAACTTTATTTTCAAGAGGTATATTAAAGCTTTTTATAGCTTTTTCCAATTTAAAACCGCCTCTACTTACATAAGGCATCAATTGACCTTTTAATTCGATGTTACTATCTATCTTTATTTTAGTACCACATTTATCTATTCTTTTACCGTCAACAAATACTTTACCTTCCATAATAATAGCTTTAGCCTTTTCTCTTGAATCTATCATACCATTATTTACAATAACTACATCTAATCTTTCTTTTGTACTCGACATTTTTATCTCCTTAAATTATAAAACTTTAATATTCTATTTATTATTCCATTTATATCAAGTTCATTTATCCTATATAATATTTCAGGGTCTCCATGAGGAATAAATTCATCTTCAAACCCTATATTTAAAATATTCACCTTTTCTTCTAAAGAATTAATGAAATTTAAAACTAAGGAACCAAATCCCCCAATAATAACGCCATCCTCTATGGTAACTATCTTATAATTTTGTTTTATAAGTTTTTTTATTAGTTCCTCATCAATTGGTTTTATAAAACAAGCATTTATTACTGTAGAATTTATATTATATTCTTTTAATTTTTCACAAACTAAAATAGATTTTTGGACCATCTTACCTACTGCAATAATAGCAAGCTTTTCTCCCTCTAAAACTACCTCCCATTTACCCTTTTTAAAATTTTTATAAGGAGATAATTTAACATTATCCATATCTCCTCCTCTAGGATACCTTATTGCAATAGGGTATGGTTGTTTTAAAGCAAAATTCATTATATAAAATAATTCTTCTATACATTTAGGTGCCATAATAGTCATATTAGGCATATGACTTAAATATGATAAATCATATACGCCTTGATGTGTTTCTCCATCTTCACCTACAATTCCAGCCCTATCTATAGCAAAAATAACTGGAATATTTTGCATGCATACATCGTGGATGATTTGATCATATGCTCTTTGAAGAAAAGTAGAATATACAGCAAATATAGGTCTAAACCCATTACTTGCCATTCCTGCAGCTAAAGTTACAGCATGCTGTTCTGCTATTCCTACATCGAAATATCTTTCAGGATATTTTAAAGCAAAATTACCTAGCCCTGTCCCATCTTTCATAGCTGCAGTAATTCCAATTAGTTTCTTATTTTCACTAGCTAGTAATACTATATTTTCACCAAAGGCTTTTGAATATGAAAACGGTTTCTTAGCACACTTCCCCGTACTACAATCAAAAGGACCCACTCCATGAAATAAATCAGGATCATTTTCAGCAAATTTATATCCTTTTCCTTTTTTAGTTATTACATGAATTAAAACAGGCCCTTTATTTTGTTTAGCTTGAGATAAAACAAGAGAAAGTTCTTTAATATTATGTCCATCTATCGGTCCTAAATATTTTATTCCCATATCTTCAAAAAGCATTCCTGGTACTATAAGTTGTTTTATACTATCTTTCATTCTATCTATGGATTTAGATATACCTTTTCCCAAATTTGGTATTTTATTTAAAAGCTTATCAAAATCATCCCTAAACTTATTGTATTTTGGGTCGACTCTGATTTTACTTAAATAAGTAGAAACTCCGCCTACATTTTCACCAATAGACATACCATTATCGTTTAATATTATAATAAGCTTAGTTTTTCTATCACCTACATCATTTAAAGCCTCTAAAGCCATTCCTCCAGTTAAAGCACCATCTCCAATAACTGCAATTACTTCATTTTCTTTTTTTTCTAAATCTCGAGTCCTAGCTATTCCAAGGGCCGCTGAAATAGACGTACTACTATGTCCTGTATCAAAAAAATCATACTTACTTTCACTTCTTTTTGGAAAGCCACTAATTCCTCCATATTTTCTTATGGATTTAAATTCTTCTTTTCTACCTGTTAATATCTTATGTACATAAGCTTGATGACCTACATCCCAAACAATCTTATCTATATTAAAATCAAATACCTTATATAAACTTAATGTAAGCTCTACAATTCCTAAATTTGAGGCTAAATGGCCTCCTGTTTTAGATAGTTTTTCTATTAAGAAAGTTCTTATTTCTCCTGAAAATTCATCTAATTTATCATAATCCATCTTTTTTATATCATAAATATCTTTATATTCATCAAGTATATTGCTCATTTTCATCTACCTCTTTTAATGAAAAATATAATTCTTGCAAATTTATAGGTTATTTCATTACTATTTTCTATGGCAATAGATTTTCCAATTGCTTTACCCGCTATTGTTACCGTACCAATTAATACAGCTATTATTATTTTAACGATAGTAGCTGTATCTGTTCCCAATTGACTAATTATCTTTTGTGCTATTATTACACCAATAGTACCACTTAAAATGCCAGAAATATCTCCTATTACATCATTACAAAAGCTAGAAACTTTAGCTGCATTTTTAATTAAATTTATTGCTGTCTTAGCGCCTTTTATTTTTTTAGAAGCCATAGCATTAAATGGAGTTATAGTAGCAGAAGTAACTGCTACACCAACAAGGTCAAACATAATACCAATAAAAATCACCATAGTTAAAATAACAAAAGCTACTAAAATATTTACTTTTCTTAGTAGCATATCTGAAAATATAGTAAAGCTCCCCGATAGCAAAATTGTCCAAAATATTATTTTAGCTATCCATCGACTTTTTCTTTTTTTTTTATTCTTTTTTCCTTTATCTTTCTTATCCAAAATACTCCTCCATAATTTACATGGTGGCAGCATATTAAGTAAACCTTGCGGCTTAGGTCCAGTAGGATTTCCCAAAAGGCAATCAAAATGTCGCCATTTTGACGGTTTCCCTTTAATACCTTATCTGCTTTGTCACCAATAAGCAGGACTAGATTACCACTTAGTCCGCACTGCAATCCCTAATATACTAATTTCAGTCTAGGAGATTTCCTCCACAGTTTGATATCATCCTAGCCTCTTTTGCAAACAAGGTTTCAGCAAGCAGAAGCTAATCCTTTGGCCAAAGTCTTAGTTTGTTCTCACCTCTCCCATGATCACTCAAGGCAGGCTACACTGTACATAGCTATAAAACCACAATACAGGTTTAATCCATTCACGTATAATAGGTATCTCACCTAGAACACATAAAACGGTCTCCACGAAGGTAGGGTCAATTGCGTATGCCATTACGGTCGCCCCATCCCTCTTTACTCCCAGCACAAGCCCCTGACTGGGCGTCAAAAGCAAGCACAAGGAACTTCATCGATATGCCCTTTAACGGATTTTTAGCCCCGTCTTCAAAAGATACCTCCCTGACTAGAATACTGTGCCACCAGTATCAATTATATTATAACATAATCTTATTGTATTAACAATAAACTAGTGTTTCCTACGTATTAGCATGTTAGTAAGTTCAATTAAATTACTAGTATCTCTATTCAATGATTTTAATATATCAATGCACTCTGTATTTAGCTTTTCACTAATTTCTTTACATTTATCTAATCCGTAAAATGTTATGAAATTTCTTTTATTATTTGTTATATCGCAATTAGTATTTTTACCTAAAAGATTACTATCTCCTTCTACGTCTAAAATATCATCAACTATTTGAAATATTAATCCAAGCTTATCACCAAACAAAGATAATTTTTCTATATCTTCCTTTGGAGCACAACCTAAATATGCACCAGATAATATAGCTGCCTTAATTAAAGCACCCGTTTTTTTCTTGTGCATAAATTCCAATTCATCTTTGTCTATCTCTTTATTTTCACTTAATATATCAACCACTTGCCCACCAATCATACCTTCGCAGGATGAATTATGCGAAATTACACTGCAAGCCATTATAGCATTAGGATTTTCTATACAATAATCAAACATAATATTAAATGCTTCATTTAATAAACCATCACCTGCTAAAATAGCTAATGATTCTCCATAAACTTTATGATTTGTAGGTTTTCCTCGTCTCAGGTCATCATTATCCATAGCAGGTAAATCGTCATGAATTAAAGAATATGTGTGGATCATTTCAATAGCGTATGCTAATGAAAGTGATTTTTTTATATCCTTTTCATACATCTGAAAACAAGACATTAAGAGAATAGGTCTTATCCTCTTCCCCCCCACATTTAAACTATAGTCCATTGCTTGATATATTATTTTTTCATAACTACCTTTATCTTTAAAATAACTATTTAAATGTTTTTCATAATATGTTTTAATTTCCAATATATTCATGTTTATTCCTCTTCTAATTTATAAATTTCTTCACCTTTATCAGATAATATCTTTATTTTTTCTTCAGCCTGATTAAGCTTTAAATATAATTTGTTGCAAAGATTTATTCCTTGTTCATAACTTTTCATAGATTCTTCTAAAGATACTTCTTGCTTTTCTAGTTTATCTACTATTATTTTTAAATCCTCCATCATTTCTTCATAGGATTTATCCTTTTTAACCATTAATATCTCCTACCTTAATTTATTTTAAGTTTAGTTGTTCCATTTTTAACAGTTATATTAATTTCATCTAAACTATTTAAATATGAAACATCACTAACTACTTTATTTTTATTATCCGTAACTAAAGAATACCCCTTATTTAAAACATTTAAAGGATTATGCGCATTTAATAGACTGTTTAATCCTTCAAGCTTACTTTTTTCTATAATAGTTTTTCTTTTAATTATATTTTCTATAGATTTATTATAATTTTCTATCTTTAACATTTCATTAGCTATATAGTTTTCAGGACTATATAATTTAATAGTATTTTTTTTACTATTTAAATTTTCCTTTTGATAGTTAATAATATTATTTATCATATTTGTTAAATGATTTCTTATATTTTTAATATCATTTTCTAAATCTGTTTTCATAGGAACAGCTAATTCTGCAGCTGCAGATGGTGTTGGAGCCCTTAGATCTGAAACAAAATCTGCTATAGTAAAATCTGTTTCATGTCCTACTCCTGTTATTATTGGAATTTTAGAATTAAATATAGAATACGCCACAATTTCTTCATTAAAACACCATAATTCTTCTAAAGAGCCTCCCCCTCTAGATAAAATTATCATATCATATCCTTTTATTGAATTAACTTTTTCAATAGCATTTACAATAGATTGTGCACCATTCATTCCTTGAACTAAAGCACCAAAAATACAAATTTCTACATTTGTATTTCTTCTTTTTATTACATTTATAATATCTCGAATAGCTGCTCCTGTAGGTGAAGTTATCACAGCTATCTTTTGGGGATATTTAGGTATATTAAGTTTGTATCTTTCATCAAATAAGCCTTCACTTGCTAATTTATTTTTTAATTTTTCATAAGATAAATATAATTCACCTATACCATCTGGTTTTATTTCATTGGCGTATAGTTGATATGTGCCTTCTTTGTTATATACTGAAATTCTTCCCTTTACCAATACATTTATTCCATTTTCCAAGTCAAATTTTATGTATTTAGCATCAGTTTTAAACATTATGCAATTTATTTTAGAATTTTCATCTTTTAAAGAAAAATAAATATGACCACTTGAATGCATTTTAAGGTTTGATATTTCTCCTTTTATGCTTACATTTTTCAATATATAATCATAATCAAATAATTTTTTTACATAATTATTAATTTCGGAAACAGATAAAGTCTTAATTATCATAATATATTGCCTCACATAAATTACAAGCAAGCATTAATATAGTCAAAGAACCAACACCGCCTGGAACAGGGGATACATATGATGCCACATCTAAAACATCATCAAAATCTACATCCCCTGTGATTTTACCATTTACATTACTTGTTCCAACATCAATAACTATAGCCCCAAATTTTATAAAATTTCTATTAACAAATTTAGGCTTTCCTATTCCACTTACTAAAATATCTGCAGTACTTGATATTTTTTCTATATCTTTTGTTTTAGAATGACATATAGTAACAGTTGCATTTTCATTCAACAATAGCTGTGCACAAGGTTTGCCAACTATGTTACTTCTTCCTAAAACTACGACATTTTTTCCATTAATATCAATACCAGTTGATTTTATTAATTCTATTACACTGCGAGGAGTATTTGGAATAAAACATTTTTCTCCTTTATATAGTTTCCCTATATTTATATCTGTAAGACCATCTAAATCTTTTTTATATGAAATTGCTGAAGTTATTCTTTTTTGATTTAAATGAACTGGAAGAGGTAAAAACAACATAATTCCATGTACATTACAATCTACATTTAATTTTTCAATTAAATCTATTATTTCATTTTCTTCTACAGTATCTTCCATTATAAAATTTTTTATTTTTATACCTAAATCACCAAATACTTTATTTTCACTATTAAAATAATATTTAGACCCACCATCACTACCTATTAAAATATTGGCAACAACAGGTTCAATATTATCTATTTCTTTTATTTTTAATAATTTTTCTTTTATTTCTTCTTTATAGATTCTAGCCAAACTTCTTCCATCTATAACCTTACCCATAAATACCTCCTTAAAAGAAATTTCCTAAAACTCCATTTATAAACTTTGTAGAACTTTCTACACTATATTTTTTAGATAATTCTATAGCTTCATTAACAGAAACTTTAGTTGGAATATCATCTTCAAATAAAATTTCATACACACACTCTCTTAAAATAGCCAAATCTACCTTTGATATTCTATCTAGCTTCCATTTAACTAACTTTTCTTGAATACTGCTATCTATTTCTTCTTTGTTCTTTTCTACGCCCTCTAATACACGATTTACATAGTCTATGTCTAACCCCTTAGATTCTTTAACGTTTAAATTTAAATACTCATTTACTGTGGTGTCCACCTCTTCTTTATTTATTCCCATCTGAAACAATAGTTTCATCGCTACTTCTCTTGAGTATCTCCTATTCATAACTTTCCTCCTCATAACTTTATATTGCTTTTATCATTATTATCATATTGTAAATATTTCATACTTAACATACTATAGCTATTATACAGTTATACATCCAATTAATAAAGTAATTTTTCATAAAAAAAACACCCTATGAAAGGGTATTAATTTTCATTTTCATCAATTTCTACTTCTGATTTTGAAATAGACACATTTTCAACATGAATGTTGACCTGTGAAACTGTTAAACCAGTCATTGTTTCAACTGCCTTTTTAACATTTTCTTGAACAAGCTTAGATACTTCGGCAATATTTACACCATAGTCTACAACTATATATAAATCCACTGAAGAACTATCTTCAAGTACATTCACCTTTACTCCTTTAGATAAATTCTTCTTCCCTTTAAGTATATGTGCTATTCCTCCAACCAAACTATCACTCATTCCAGCAACACCGTCTATTTCCGTTGTAGCTAAAGCTGAAATAACACCTACTACTTCATCAGATATTTTAACTATACCCATGTCTATTTCATTTATATTTTCATCCATAATTGGTACCCCCTAATTTATATACTAATCTTATGTATTTATTATAGCAAATAAACTATAGCAATACAATTATTCTTTAACTTGTATATCCACATTTGCAATATCTGCAACAGACATAACAATTTCCTGAATTTCTTTTGCTTGTTTATCTGTTATTTCTTCATCACTTTTTAAAATTATACTTGCTTTTTCTTCATTGATTATACATAATGCATCCTCATATCCTTTTGCTTTCACTTGTGCTTCTATTTTAGTTTCATTTAAATTAGTAGCTGCAATTTCATTGTATTTTTCTGAAGCGGTAGTTCTGCTTTCCTCTGGAGCATTAGCATCATCTACCATATCCTTCAAACTCTGCAAAGTAGATTGCGTACTTTGTTCTCTTGTCAATCTAGTTTCAATAAAATAATCTTCAGTACTTTGACTTTTACTTTCATCATTTAAAGAAATTGCACTTGTACCAGAATCATCCGTATTTACATATAATGGGCTTTGCACCTTTGTAGCTGCTATACCTGCAACAATAATAAGTGCAAGTAAAGTAATAACAATCCCAATTTGTTTTTTATTCATATATTACCTCCATCCTTTATTCTTTAAAATTATATGCAGTGTTATAAAAATATATACTATTTTTTCATTTCAAGAACATTAACTTTATCCATATTTATATCAAATAGCGAAGATATTATCTTTTTAATTTCAAGTTTTGTTATACTATCAGAAGCTCCATCTGCAACAATAAGCACACCAACAACTTTAGGGTTATTAGTTTTTAATATTAATGGGTCACTACTTCCGCTACTTCCTTGCATAACAACTGTTTCTTGATTATTTTCACCAGTAGTTTCACGCAAACCTCCAGAATTATCCTGCTCTTGTGTAGTATTTAATGAATCTGTCTTATTTACAGCAGGTACTTTTTCTTCTCCACTTTCAAAAGTGATCATAACTCTTGTTTCTCCTATACCATCAATACTATTTAATATAGTTTCAAGTTCACTTTTCTTCTTTTCTTCATAATTTGATGTATAATTATCATTGCTTATAGCATCATCATGAGACCCAATAGAAGAAAAAAAATTACCTACTAAAATTAATATTATCCCTATTATTAAAACAATTAAAATATTACTATTTTTTTTATCTTTAGTTATTTTTTTAATTATATTTTTATAATCCACAAACTTCACCTATCCTTTATAAACAAGTATAATATCTTTTGAAATACTAAACTCAAGGCTCACAAAATTCTTATACTTTTCACCATCTTCTAATAAAATACTTTCTTCTTTATTATCTAGGTCAACCTTTTCTACAGCCTTTATTTCATTATCTATTACATAAATATCTATGCTTTCAATATAAAAGCTCCTGTTTTCTTCATCATAATCTATTGTAAAATCAGAATATGTTTTATTATCTTTATATTCTTCTTTAAGTTTATTATTACAAACAGTTTCAAGATTATCTTTGAATTTTACCTTTGTATTCTCAATGCTAGTATTTTTGTAATAATCGGTCTTAGTCTCATCTTCATTAAAAAATGAAGTGACTTCTCTATTATAATAATCAATATAGGACTCTTTATTTATTATTTTTATTATAGGATTTAATACTATAGATATTAATATTAATCCTAAAACAAATTTGACATATTTCTTTAATGCATTATTAGGTACAATAATTTCTATTGCAGTAATAAATATTAAAGCTGTAGATAAAGTTATTATAAAATTTCTTAATCCATCCATATTATCCCGAAATCACCTTACTTCCCAAAGATGCTACAATAGCAACAATAATAAAAAACATAAATGACACACTTATCAAACAAGACATAAGCATTAATATAGAATCACCAACTGAATTCACAAGTGAAACTATCCTTTTGTCTCCCACCGGTTCTATTATAGATGCAGTGAGTTTAAATAATAGTGATAAAATAAATAATTCTACTATTGGGTATATTGCTATTAATATTATTATTAATAATCCCACTACACCTACTGCATTTTTTAATAAAAGTGAATAGCCCGCTACAGTAGAAACAGCATCAGACAAACATTTTCCAACTATAGGCACAAAACTATCTACAGCAAACTTAGCTGTTTTTGCTGTTACTTGGTCCATAGTTTGAGCGGTTATTCCTTTTATGGATATCATTCCAATAAAAATAGTAAGCATCCCTCCTTGAATCCAAAGTGCTACTTGATTTATTAATTTAGTAAAATTACTAAGTTTATACTCTTTACTTAAGCTATTTACAAAAGATAATACAAATGCCATAAATATTAATGGAATTACAAAATCTATGTATATCCTTGTAATTATATTTATAGACCCAATTATAAGAGGATCCATTATTGTAGCCTCTGCAAATCCACCAAGACTTGCTAGTAATAATAAAAGAACTGGAATAAGCGCTGCCATAAAATCTGCTATTTTATTAATTGCATCTATAGCTATAGATGCACTTGAATAAAAAGTATTGGTTAATACAATTAAAATTAGTGAATAAGCTGCAAAATATGCCATATCATTTGCATTGCTGTTTTCAAACGCTCTTTCTAATAGAGATAACAAGGAACATAAAATACATATTATTATTAATAGCCCCAAATCTTTAAATGAATATGCAACATTTCTAAAAGCATATGAAAAAACAGATACTATAAATTTATAAAAAGAAAAATTTCCACTACCACTCTTAATATAATTGTTTACATAGCTTTTGAAATCCATGTCTTTGATAACTTCATACTCATTTTTCATATTATCTAAATAATTATATAAACTTTCTATTTCCTTATCATCAGTTGACACATAACCATTTTTATTTAATATTTGCTCTCCTGTTTCTTGTACTTCTGATGCTTGTACTCCTATTGAAAAACTTAAAATAATAATAGTAATAACAATAATAATAATTTTTTTCATTTTAGACCTCAATAATTTTTAAAATAGAATTTAAAACCGCCATTAAAATAGGAATTGATAAAAATAAAATTAATATTTCACCTGCAAATTCCACTTTTGAAGCTAGACTTTTTTCCTCAGCATCTTTGCATATTTCGCTGCAAAATGTTGTAATATATGATATCCCAAGTATTTTAAATACAACTGTTAAATATACAAAATCTATATCTGCCTTAAATGCAATGTCTTGCAGTAATTTAAGCAAGGATCCTAATTTGGGCAATATAAACAATAAAATCAAAACAGAGGCTATGATACTTATTTGAATTCTTATATCATCTCGCTTGCCTTTAAAAAGCATTAAAACGAATAGAGACACAAAAGCAAATGAAACTACCTTTATTATTTCCATAATACCTCCTAAAATTGAAACATTGCTTTAACTTCATTAAATAATTCATTAACTAACGAAAGCACCATCATTAAAATTATAATAATGCCTGCAAGATTTACTACAACTGCATAGTCCTCCTTACCTGAAGTTTTTAATATTTTATCTAAAACTATTACCAAAATACTTACACCTGCTATTTTAAAAATCAAACTCACATCTAGCATACTTAATTCCTCCTATATAATTAGAATTACTAAAGCAGAACCTAAAGCAAATCCTAAATATCTATACATTTTTACATTTTTTTTCATAAGCTCTTCTGACTTTACTATCTGTCTCTCTATATATTTAGTACAAATATTAAATATTTTTCTCTCTCCTTCTAAATCGCTATCACCAAGTGATTTAGATAAATTTAATATTATATTTTTATCCTCTTCTTTTAAAAATAAATTATCTTGGATTTTATTAAATCCTGATTTAAAGGAAGCATACACGCTTTCACAACTATTACTATATAAATCTTCTGATATGTAGTTAAATAACTCATTTATAGGAGTTATACTATTTAAAGATACTTTCACTAATGCTTCTGGTAGTGCTGTATGAGTATATAATATTTCATTTTGAAGAATAGTTATCGCACTTTCTAATCCCAATAATTGACTATTTCTTTTTTTATACCTATTAGAATAGCTAAAACCAAAATAGCTTGAAGTCAATATTATTAAAATACCACCTAAAATTTTGAATATCACTTCATTCCTCCCATATATTTATTTTCCTTTTAAAATCATAAATATATTTTATTTTTCCAACTTTTTTTTCGCTTAAAACCACCCCTCTATCAAATACTTTATTTTCCATAATCTCCTTAAATACAATTTTATTAAATAAGTCCTCCACATCATAGCCATGTATTGATGTAACTAATTTTATACCGCTACATATTGCTGAAAGAATACTTTCCATATCCTTGTAAGTTCCTATTTCATCGCAAACAATAATATCTGGAGACATAGATCTTATAGCCATCATTATCCCTGCACTTTTAGGACAATTGTCTAAAATATCTGTTCGTATTCCTAAATCCATTAAAGTGCTTCCTCTAGATAAACTACCAATTTCACTTCGCTCATCTACTATACATACTTTTGATGGATTATTTAAATATTTATTTCCATCTGATATATTTCTAGCCATATCTCTAAGGATTGTTGTCTTACCACATTTAGGAGGAGATATTATTATAGTATTTAGCACTTCTCCTTTTTCTGTAATATATTTAAATATTTTATCAGAACACCCTAAAACTTCAGTACACACCCTAATATTCAGCGATGATATGTTTTTAATAGTTTTTATTTTATTATTTTCTATTATGCAATTACCACATATCCCTACTCTATGTCCTCCTTTCATTGTTATATACCCTTGTCTTAATTCTTCATCAAATGCATATAAGGAGTAATTCATTATCTTTTGCATAATAATACTTATATCCACTAAACTACAACAATAATTAGTAACATATTCTTTATGATCTCCCTCTAAAATTAAGGGTTTGTCCGCTTTTATTCGTATCTCTTGAAGATCCTTATAATCATTGTTTAAAATAATTTTTTTTACATTAGGTGAAAGCACATCTAATATATCCTTTTGAACCATTTTTATCATCCTTTCTTATTTCATTAATATTTATGATACATCTAAAATATTCCAAAAAAAAAAAAAGAACCTTTCGGTTCTTCTTAAATTCATACTATTTTACTCTCTCCATATATTCACCATTTCTTGTATCTATTCTAATCATATCGCCTTCATTTACGAAAATTGGAACAAATACTGTAGTACCAGTCTCTACTTTAGCTGGTTTTAAAGTGTTTGTTGCTGTATTTCCTTTTGCGCCAGGCTCTGTTTCAACTATTAGTAATTCAACAAAATTTGGAGCATCAACTGAAAATGCTTCATCTTTATAAAACTTAATAACAGCAAACATGTTTTCTTTTAAATACTTAATAGCATCTTCTACTTTATCATAATTTAAAGGAATTTGTTCAAATGTTTCTTGATCCATGAAATAATATAATTCTCCGTCTGAATACAAATATTGCATTTCTTTTCTTTCAATAACCGCTTCTTGTAATTTTAATGTTGGATTAAAAGTTGTATCAGTAACTCCTCCTGAAATAACGTTTCTTAATTTTGTTCTAACAAAAGCAGCTCCTTTTCCTGGTTTTACATGTAAAAATTCAATAACTGTGAAAACTTGTCCATCTAATTCAAAAGTTGTTCCTTTTCTTATATCCCCTGCTGAAATCATTAATATCCCTCCAAAAATTCTTTTATTTTTATATAAGATTATATCACAAAAAGTATTTTACTTAAATTTTATGTACAAACACTGTATATAATATTATTTCAACTTTCTTTTTGTAGTTTAATCATATTATTATTCTTAAACATAAATAAGATCCTTAGGTGATTTAGATAAAACTTCATAACCATCATCTGTAACTAATATAAGGTCTTCTATCCTAACTCCAAACTTACCATTTAAGTATATACCAGGTTCATCCGTTATTATCATCCCACTTTTCAATATCTTATCTCCTTTTGGGCTTATCCTTGGCTCCTCATGAATTTCTCTTCCAACTCCATGACCTAATCCATGACCAAAATAATCACCATAACCTTTTTCTTTAATATAATCTCTAGCTATACTATCTAAATAAGATGCTTTAATATCAGGTTTTATTTCTTTTAAAGCTCTTTCTTGCGCAGTTAAAACTATATTATACACTTCTATCATTTTTTCTGATATACTTGAAACGGCAACAGTTCTTGTCATATCAGAGCAATAGTTATTATAAATGCATCCAAAATCCAAAGTTAAAAACTCTCCAGCTTTCACTATTTTTTCTGTAGCTGCTCCGTGAGGCAATGACGATCTTTCACCAGAAGCCGCTATTGTCTTAAATGATAAATCTGAAGCTCCAATCTTTTTTAAATAAAATTCTAATTCTAAAGCTATATCCTTTTCTGATACGCCAGCTTTTATATAATTCAATATATGTTCAAAAGCCTTATCTGCTAAACTTGCTGCATGTTTTATTGTTTCTATTTCCTTTTTGTCCTTTATTATTCTTATTTCAGAAATAATATTTTCAATAGGATATAACTCTACATCTATTTTACCCGTTATGGCCTTATAAATACTCAAAGTCAAAATATTTTCCTCGACCCCAAGTTTTTTTATTTTATGCTCTTTTATAAAATTACATATATATTCTATAAAATCACCTTTATACTCTATATTAATATAATCTTTTACTTCTATATTTGCTTGTTCTATATATCTTGAATCTGTAAAGAAATAATTACTATCATTCATTATTAAAGAATAGCTTTCTTCTCCTGTAAATCCACTAAAATAATTTCTATTTGCATCACCAAAAAGCAATACTCCTTCAATATTATTTTTAGACATTTCAATTTTAAGCTTATCGATTCTATTTTTATACATCTTATTTACTTCCTTTCAATAAAAAATCAAGTGCTAAAATATATCCATAATGTCCAAGTCCAGCAATAACTCCTACACTTCCCTTTGCTGTAACACTCTTTTCTCTATAATCTTCCCTTTTATAAATATTACTAAGGTGAACTTCTATTACAGGTATACTAATTGCTCTTATTGCATCTAGTATAGCAATACTATAATGAGAATACGCTGCTGGATTTATTATTATCCCATCATATTCTTTTCGACTTTCTCCTATTTTACTTACTATTTCTCCTTCAATATTACTTTGAAAGAAGTAAGCTTCAGCATTATTATTCTTAGCATATTCAGATATACTAGCATTTATCTCAGCCAAAGTTTTAGATCCATATATATTTTCTTCTCGTTTTCCAAGTAAATTAAGATTAGGCCCATTAATAACTAAAATTTTCATAAAAGTCTCCAATTCATATAATTTTATCTGAGATTACCAATGTTATTTTATCAAAAGTTAAGCTTTTTTGCAAATAATTATATAGTTACCTATAAAAATCATTTTAGTTAACTTTATTTATAATACTTTTTATTTTGTATTTAAAAAATCAAATACAAAATCTCCCTGTATTTTATCTTCTTTAGCATTTATTTTTATCCTATTTATAGAAATAAAATTCTCTTTTTCCATCAAACTATCTATTTGATACAGTAAATCTCCTATTTCACCGTTATATGAAGTATTTACTACTATAATATCTTTATTTAATTGAATGTTCTCTATAACAAAATTATTATTTAATTGTGTTATACTATCATATATTCCAAATTTTTTTATTCTAGCATCATTACATATAACATCTTTATTTTTACTCATATTTATTTCATTGTATAATTTAATATTAGAAATAAGATTTATCAAAAGAATAACACATATTGA
Organism: Clostridiaceae bacterium; assembly: GCA_041821285.1. Classification (GTDB taxonomy): domain Bacteria; phylum Bacillota; class Clostridia; order Clostridiales; family Clostridiaceae; genus JAJBWD01. The sequence goes on along the minus strand of JBGUER010000037.1, from coordinate 1,435 downwards.
AAACAAAATAAGTTTGTTTTTTATTTTCATCACTTCATCTCCAACCCAACTGATATATAATTAATTTTGCTATCATACTTAGTTACGCTTACTAATTTGAATTTATTTGAATTTTCTAATAGAGTTATTATATCTAAATATCCATTATACTCTGAATAACTAACTTCTATACATATCTTATTTTCATCTATATCTATAGTATTAATTTTATTATCTTTCAAAACAAATAAAACGTATTTTAACGTTTCATAATTACTAAAATTTGAGGTAACTTGATTTAAACAGGTTAATTCTTTCTCTTTTTTACTCTCTTTTTCCTTTATTTTATTTATATAAATATAATTCATAAAAGCTAATATAATAATAAGTATTATTGCTATACCATTTATGATTTTGGATTTAATGTCATTAGTTTTGGATGATTTAAATATAAGATTTCTATTATTTACATAACTCTTCATAAAAATCACCTATATTATCATAAGAATAAAGTTTATTATTTTTTATAAACATATTATAGCAATAAATTTTTTTTATCTCCTTCAGATTTTTTTCTGTACTGATACTATTTATTATTTCCTCAACATTAATCTTATCTTTTGTATGGAAAGTTTTATTAGCTGCAAGATAAAACTTTTCATATAACAAAATATAAATATAATCTCCAATTATAGCTACAAAAATAAAATCTCTATCTACTAGTTGTTTTTTTATTTTATTCAAAAGTTTTATTTGAATAAACTCTATTTTTATAATAATATTTCTTTTTTCCAAATTATGTACCGCAGTAATAGACTCTTTGTTTAATAAATAAACCCTTAAATTCATATTTTTATTTTCTTCAATTATTTTATAGTTAAATACAGGATATTTCATGTTCAATTTATATTTTAATTCAGATTTAATACTATTATTCAATAGTTGTTTTTTTAAAGGAGGAAAACAAGCCTCCATTATTTCTATTTCTTCTCCTTCTAACAATAGCCTAAGAATTTTATATTTTATATTTTTACTCTCACTTTTAAAATTTATTTTCAAATTCATAAAATTAAAAACTCTCCCCTTTATAAATATAATGTACTTCATCATCAATTAGTATTGAATAATAAAACACATACCAAGTTGAATCATAATTTACATGTATAACTAAGATATTATTTTTAAAAATTACATCATAAAAACTTTCTTCTATTATTTTATTTTCTCCAAAAGAATTCAAATATGAAAAAACACTATCTCTAATAATTTCTGAGTTTTCTTTTATCTTTTTATCTAATAAATATAAACATTCTTCTTTATTTTTATTATAGATTTCTTGTTTTTTTAATATTCTCTTTTCTTCTATTTTTATATTTTTATACTTAATCATTTCTATATTTATAAAATAATAAGATATTGACAATAAGATAGCCGCTATTAATAAAGTAGTTATTAA
>JBGUER010000036.1:0-19696 GCA_041821285.1 Clostridiaceae bacterium | reverse complement strand
TTTTTTCTTTTTTATTTATAAAAATCTCTAGCTTCTCTATGAGGAAGTATTGAAGATCCATTTCCCCTTAAAGTAACATCTTCTATTTTCATATTTCTTTCCCTAGCTATTAATTTAGCTACTCTTTTACCACAGAAATTTCCTTGACAAGATCCCATTCCAGCCCTTGTCCTTCTTTTCACTGCATCTAAAGACGAAATATCTATTCCCCTGTTTAGTGCATCAACTATCTCCTCTTCCGTTACCTTTTCACATCTACATATTATATTTTTAGTTGGTGCTTGAAATAAAACATGATTAGCTAAATATCCTTGATTTTTATTAAGGAGCACATACTCTCCCCTTCGGGGATATATTTTAAAATTATCTGCGCAAACAAAACTAGCTATTTCGTCACTAAAGGCACCAGCACAATTTATTATATATTTAGATTCATAATCTTCTTGATTTGTTTTTATAATGAAACTATTAATTTCTTTTATTATACCTATAACCTTATTATTAAGTTTTAGATGAACTCCGTTTGAAACTGTATTTTCCGCTAATGCAATAACCAATTCATAGGGGGAAGTAACTCCAGCTTTTTTGCAATGCATTGCTTTAACTACATTTTCATTAACGTGAGGTTCTAATTCCATAATCTTACCTTCATCTATTATTTTAAGATCTGAAACAGCATTTTTTATCCCATTTTCATATAATTCTTCTAACACTTTTACATCCTCATCATTAAATGCTAAAACTAAAGAACCCGATTCTCAATACCCAAAATTTAGTTCCTTATTTGATTTTTCATACATTCTATTACCTTTTCGCACAAGTTTGCTTTTTAAAGTTCCATTAGTAGAATCATATTCTCCATGAACTATTCCACTATTTGCTTTCGATGCTCCGCAAGATTCATCATTTTCTTTCTCTAGAAGTAATACATTGAATTTGTATCTTGATAACTCTCTAGCTACCATAGACCCAACTACACCGGCACCTATAACAGTAAAATCATACATGAAATCTCCTCCAATTCTTTAAAAAAAAACTGTCACGTTATATATTTAAATTATATACTATCTTAATAAGTATTAATACATATTTTGCATTTGACAAACCAACAACTTGTATGTTAATATTAAATTGTTGGTTGTATTATATACCCATATAATGGCATATTTTTATATTAGGAGGATATTATGGAAGATTTAAAAAAACTAAGTTATACTACTATAGATGATGTGAAAGATATGATAAACATTGAAGACGAAGATAAATTAATAAAAGTAACTGAGCGTCATCCTATGAGGATAACTGATTATTATTTTAATTTAATAAACAAAGACGATATGAATGACCCAATTCGAAAGCTCTCAGTCCCCTCTTGCTCTGAACTTGATATGTCAGGCGAATACGACACTAGTGGTGAATCATCAAACACTAAATTTTCAGGCCTTCAGCATAAATATTCAACTACTGTTCTTGTACTAACTACTAATGAATGCTTTATGTATTGTAGACATTGCTTTAGAAAAAGAATGGTTGGATATTCTCAAGAAGAAATAAATATGAGGCTTGATATGACAGTAGATTATATCAAAACCCATGAAAACGTAAATAATGTATTGTTAACTGGTGGAGATTCCTTTTGCCTATCTAACAATATAATAAAAGAATATGTAAATAGATTAGCCGAAATAGACCACCTTGATTTCATAAGATTTGGAACTAGGTCTCCTGTGGTTTTCCCACAAAGAATATATAATGATAAAATTCTTTTATCTATTCTTAAAGAAGCCGGTAAAAAGAAAAGAATATATGTAGTCACTCATTTTGATCATCCAAATGAAATAACTCCAGAATCTGAAAAAGCGGTAAAAGCACTACTTGATGTAGGTGTTATAGTTCAGAATCAAGCAGTTTTATTAAAAGGAGTAAATGATAATCCTGATGTTTTAGCAGCTCTATTAAACGGACTAGTAAAAATAGGAGTAAATCCTTACTACGTATTCCAATGTAGACCAGTTAAGTCAGTTAAAGCAAGTTTTGAGCTTCCTCTAATTGAATCTTTAAGAATAATAGATGAGACAAAGAAACAATTAAATGGACTTAGCAAAAGATTTAAATTTATCATGTCCCATGTAAAAGGTAAAATAGAAATAGTTGGGGAATGTGATGATAAACTTATATTTAAATTTCACCAATCTAAATGTGAAGATGACTTTAACAAAATTTTTATAAAAGATATAAATACTGGTGCAAAATGGCTTGATGCAGATTTAAATTATATCGACTAATTATAAATACCAAAAGGACAATTCAAATAAGAATTAGTCCTTTTTTCTTTTTTGAAATTTTTAAATTTCCCAATTGACATCATACTGTACACACACTATAATAACAGTATAACACTGTAACAATGTCTCAAAACTTATATAGACTTATATGGAGGTGATGGTTTGAACATTGTTGTATCCTTTTATTCTAAAGAACCTATGTATGAACAAATATTAAATCAAATAAAAGAACTTATTTTAACAGGAAAACTAGAAGCAAATGAGCAATTACCATCAATCCGGCAATTAGCTAAGGACTTAAAAGTAAGCGTAACCACAGTAAAAAAAGCCTATGAAGAACTAGAAAGACAAGGTATTATTGCAACTCTCCACGGAAGAGGATCATTTATAACAGACATAAATATAGATGAAATAAAAGAAAAAAACATAAAAACAGTAACGGAAAAACTAAAGGAAATAAAAGATTTTTCTATAGTCTGCGGCATAGAAAAAGAAGAACTAAAAAACATCATAGATAAATTATATGAGGGGGAATAAAAATGTCAAACAGTGCTCTTATAGTTAAGCATTTACACGCAAATATAGATAAATTCTGCTTAAAAGATATCAATATAGCTTTGGAAAAAGGAACAATAACTGGATTAGTTGGAAAAAATGGAGCTGGTAAAACTAGCTTAATTAAAACTTTATTAGATATTATACCAAGGTCTAAAGGGGAAATTTTATATTTTGACAAACCTCTTTATAGAAATGAAAAAGAAATAAAATCTAAGATAGGCATAGTATTTGACAATATGATATATGCTAAAAACCAAAAACCTTTTAATTTGATGTATACAATAGCTCCTTTTTATGAAAATTTTTCTATAGATAAATTTAGAGATTTAATGGATAAATTTGAATTAGACTCTAGTAAAAAAATAAGCAAATATTCTAAAGGGATGCAAATGAAATTCTCTATTGCTTTAGTTTTAGCCCAAAACCCTGATCTAATAATATTTGATGAACCAACTTCAGGGCTTGACCCAGTAGCTAGAGCAGAACTTTTGGATCTTTTATATGACATAATACAAGATGAAGAGAAAACTATACTTTTTTCTACTCATATAACCTCTGATTTAGATAAAATAGCAGATAATATAATAATGATGGATAATGGAAAAATAGTTTTAACTCAAGGAAAAGATGAAATGCTTGAATCAAATTTCATAGTTCATTTAGATAAAAGCGATATGAACGAAGAAATAAAACCCTTATTTATAGGTTTAAAAGAGAATAATCTAGGGTTTGTAGGACTTATAGATAATAAAGCTAAATTAGAACTTATTCCAAATGCTAAAATAGTAAAACCTACTGTAGAAGATATAATGGTATATAGAGGTGATTTATAAATGGAAGATACAGATAGATACTATAAATCAATAACTTCAGATTATGATTGGAATTGTTTTAACTCACATGCATCCATATTACAGGGCCTTATATTTTTAACTTCCTTACAATTTGGTGGATTCTGTATCATGAGCATATTTTTGTATTTATTAACTATATTTATTTTCTCTACTAAATATCTATTTTCAGATAGATTTAACTTAAATAAATATGATAGCATGAATGCACTACTTATTATGCCTTTCTCAAGGGAAAACATATATAAAACCTATGTTAAAATGATGTTTGTGCAAGCAGTGAAATTTATTGTTTTTGGTTGTGTCATTGATATTATAAGATATCTTATTCTAAATTATACAAATAATAAAATCATGATTTTTTTTAATGTGAAATCACAGACAACACTTAATACTATCAATTCAAGAATAACTTATTACCTTTTAGCTGCATCTACTTTATTTGTTTTACTTATATTTCTTGTTAAGCTTATAAATAAATACTCTAAGAAATTTTTACTTTCTATGTTTATTGGCCTGTTTTTATGGAATATGTATGCATATATACTATTTTTAAATTTTATTTCAAATAATAGTAGTGCTTTAAAACAAAATATAGTTTTATCACTTATTATATTTTCCTTCATTTTTATATGCTATAGGCTATATATAAACATAAAAAGAAACTACAACACTTTTCTTTTAGGATTTAGGGAGGAGGTAGTTGTTTCAGATGTTGAAAATATTTAAGATGTTTAAGAAAATATATAGCTTTCAGAAATTATTATTATTTAATATGCAAGCACCATTTGGGGCTAGTACCATGAATGTAAAATATTCTAGTTTAGATAAAATTTTTGGTCTATTTATGTTTTTCTCAACATTGCTATATCTTATATTGGCAGATTTAGGATTAAACCCTTTTTTCATAATCATTATAACCGATATTATTATTTTAGGTGGTTTTCTAAGTTACAACAATGATATTATTAACACCGTACCCTGTTCAAAGACCTTTATTGTACTTAATCTTTATTTTTCAGGATTAATATTTTTAATAATATCTTATTTAATCATCGTTATAATATCTGTTGTCTTTGCAGGATTTTTAATATTGTTTTTATTATTAACTGTAGGTTTAGAAGGCGGTTTTACCTCATCGATTAATCTTGGATTTAATGGTTCTATTTTAGTTTTTTTAATTCCACTTGTTTTCTATTTTATTATGCTTACTATAATGTTTATAAAAAACAAAAAAATAAAATATGGATTAAGTGTAAGTTTCACTCTGGGGTATTTAACTCTCCTCTTATATTTTAAAAGGTTTGTATATAAATATACCCTTTTAAAGGACCCACCTGATTTATATTTTGCCTTTGAAAATATTAAAAACAGTTCTTTATTACTAAATAAATTTATAATAGCCTTTATAATAATAGCTATTTTATCAGTTAGCACCAGTTTAATATTATATAGAGGAAAAAGGATAAATTAAATATAATAAAAAAGCCCCTTGATTTGCTTATATTATTTTGCAACTCAAAGGGGTCAATGGGTTCAATGGGTTCAAAGGGTTGATTTTATTTTTCTAGTGATTTCACAAATCTATCTATTCTCTTTAATGCTTCTATTATATTTTCCATGGAAGATGCATAACAAGCTCTTATAAACCCTTCTCCGCAATCCCCAAAAGCATTACCTGGAATAACTAAAACTTTTTCTTCTTTTAATAATCTTTCACAAAATTCATCGGAAGTTAAACCGGTAGACTTTATATTAGGAAATAAATAAAATGCACCTAAAGGTTCAAAACAGCCAAGTCCTATTTTTCTAAATCCATCCACCATAACTCTTCTTCGTCTATTATATTCCTTAACCATATTAGCTACATCTTCTTCACTGTTCTTCAAAGCTTCTATAGCCGCATATTGGGCAACAGTTGGAGAACACATTATTCCATATTGATGTATTTTCTTCATAGCATCTATTAAAATAGGATCAGCACAAACATAGCCGAGTCTCCATCCAGTCATTGCATAGGCTTTAGAAAATCCATTTATCACAATAGTTTTATCTTTCATTTCAGGGAAACTTGCAATAGATACATGCTCTTCTCCATAACTAAGCTCTGCATATATTTCATCTGAAATAACTATTATATCTTTATCTTTCAAAACATCTACAATAGCTGATACTTCTTCTCTTGTCATTATAGCGCCAGTTGGATTATTGGGAAATGGCAATATTAACATTTTAGTTTTTTCGTTTATAGCCTCTAGAAGAAGCTCTGGAGTTAACTTAAATTCATCTTCTTCTCGAAGATTAATAACTCTAGATTTAGCCCCAGTAAATGCAGTGCATCCCTTATAAGCTACAAAACTTGGCTCTGGAACTATGACTTCATCTCCAGGTCCAACTAATGCCCTTAAAGCTAAGTCTATTCCTTCACTTCCACCAACTGTCACTAAAATTTGGCTTTCTGGTTTGTAACTTAAACCAAATTTTTTTCTTAAATACTTAGATATTTCCCGCCTAAGCTCAATAAAACCCGCATTAGAAGAATAATGTGTATGACCTTTTTCAAGAGAATATATACCGGCTTCACGCACATTCCAAGGTGTTACAAAATCAGGCTCACCTACACCAAGTGATATAACATCCTTCATCTCATTTATTAAATCAAAGTATTTTCTAATACCAGAAGGTGGCATATTAGCTACGTTATCTTTTATCATATTTTCTAATTTCATATAAATATAGCCTCCCTATCATCAGTTTCATTTACTTCAAATATAGTCTTTTTATCTTTATATTTTTTAAGCACAAAGTGAGTTGCACAGCTTTGAACACCATCTAGTATCGCTAGCTTCTCTGCTACAAATAAAGCTACTTCTTTTATATTTTTACCTTCAACATTAACAGTAAGGTCAAATCCACCAGACATTAAATAGCATCCTGTAACTTCAGGAAATTTATATATTCTTTCTGCTATTTTATCAAAACCTTCTCCTCTTTGAGGCGTAACTTTAACTTCTATTAGCGCTGTTACAAACTCTCTATCTGTATTTTCCCAATTTATTAATGTAGTATATCCCACTATAACCTTCTCTTCTTCATATCTTGCTAGCGCTTCATCTACCTCATCTATTGTTTTTCCAGCCATTATCGCTATATCTTCATGACTTAATCTACTGTTTTGTTCCAATATTTCTAATATTTCATCCATAATATACCCTCCTAATTTAATATAATATTGATTTCTTTTTATGAGTTTCATTCTGAGCTTATTCTTAAAACCCCTGGTCAAGTTTATGCAAAAATTTACATTCTTAAAAATTTTTCAATATCTTTTCAATCTACTGTTCAAAGTTTTTGTTATATTTTGGTTATATATTTTGTTATAGTTTTTTTATAATTTTTGTTAAAAGCTAAAATATATTTTTGTATAAAAAAACTCCTCAATCCCATAAAGGGACGAAGGAGTATATTCGCGGTACCACCCTAGTTAGTGCAAAAGCACTCACTCATATTGAAAAATTCAAACAAATCATTTCAATTCTCTATAACGTGAGATTACGTCTTATTTTATTGAAAGTTTATTAGCTAATTTTATTTAGCTGCTTTCATTTAGCTGCTTTCATTTTTCAATAAGAAATTCAAAGGCTGCTTTCAACATAAACTCATTACTAAATTTCCACCAATATTTAGCTCTCTAAAAATCAGTCTAGTCTACTCTTCCTCATCAAAATTTATCTTTTTATATTTAATTTACTATATTATACTCTAAGTTATTTTAATAATCAATGGGGACGGTTCAGTAAAATCAGTAAAATTAATAAATTATTTAATAATTTTGGGAATTAAATTAATATTTTCAGGTAATACTAATATCAGAACATGCGTTTTGATTATTTTTAGCAATGTTAACAATGTTTACAAGGAAGGATGATATATATGGGAAGAACTCACCGTAAAGAAAGCCCAACAGGATTAGATCACATAATGAGTAAAGGTCTAGTAGAGTGCACTCTTTTTAGAGATAACTCTGACAAAGACAAATACTTAGAACTGCTAAATAAATATAAAGAAATTAATAACATGGAGATATATGGCTACTGCATCATGTCTACCCATGTACATTTAATTATAAAATCTAAAAGCAAAATTAATTTAAGTGCTTTCATGAAATCTGTAAATCAGTCCTACGCCTCATATTATAATAAGAAATATAACCGGATTGGGCCTGTATTTTTTGACAGATTTAAAAACGTGCCAATTCTAACAAATAAACAGACTAAAAATGTTTCTCTATACATACATAGAAACCCTAAAGACATTCCAGGTTATAAACACAATGCTGAAAAATATAAATACTCTAGTTTAGCTATTTACATAGGTTCAAAAGAAGATACAATGGGTTTGCTTCACCCAAATTATATTGCTGCTATCCTTAATCTTTTTGATTTCAATTTAGAAAAAGCTAGAAGAATATATAAAATAATGATGCACCAAGACAATAAATTTATTGATTCTGATAAAATAAAACAATCAGAAACTACAAATCAGTTAAATATATCCTCTAGTGATAAAACAGAGATAGATAACAGTCTATCTCCTGAAGAAATAATAAACTTCATAAAAGAATCCACTAATGAATGTTTTAATATACATTTGAAATATGATAGAAAAAACATACAATATACTGCTCTTTCAGTCTTTTTAATAAGACATTTTTGTTGTTTAACCTATAAAAAAATATCTCAAACAATAGGCAATATCTCTCCTTCAAACATATGCAAACTATGTAAAAAAGGCGCTGAATTACTAACAAATAAAAAAGAATATTATTCTATTTATAATAGTTTAGTTAAGTGCTATAGCTAACTATATATTAATATTTTTAGTCATATCCTAAACTTAACAAGTTTTAACCATAAATATCCATCTGAGTTTTTCATGATTTTTCATGATTGAATTTTAAAAATTTTGGTTTTTTCTTCTTTATTTTATTTAGCAATTTAATGGACAAGACTTAATTGAAGCTATTTTATTAAATGAAAAAATTTACTGAACCGTCCCCCATTAAATCAAATACTTTATTTCTTTGTTTTTAAATCTTTTATCTATTTCAACAACAAAAAAGTCTTTCATTTCTTGTAGTTGTTCTTTTGAATATACATATTTGCCGTATCCAAATTGACCATATTTAAATGTCCTAACGTCCTCATTCATTGGAAGAGTGGTTTCAGGATATATATCTAATATAATATTTTTAGCTTTTGTTGTAAATCTGTGAGATATTACTTCAAAACCTATGGTTGAATGTTTTTGTTTTGATATATCATTCAATACATCTATAGATAATTTATCATATAACATATCTAGTAATTCCCTATACTCTTTTCTCCAGTTATCATATAAAAAAACAGGAGCTATAATAAATCCTAATTTATATCCTGCTTTTGCAATTTTAGCTGCAGCCTCTAGTCTTAAATTTATAGACGCTGTTCCATGTTCATATTCTTTTATTATTTTATCTGTATTTATGCTAAATCTAATTTCCGTATGATTATTATGTCTTGCATTTAATAAGCTATCTACATCATTAAATTTAGTTACAAATCTAAACCTTGCAAGTTCTTCACTTCCCATAAATTCTATTGTTTTAAATAAAGAATTAGTATATGGTTCAATTGGAATAGGGTCAGATGTTGCCGCGCCTTCAAAAATAGTTATTTCTGGACTTCTATCTATTATGTTATCTTTAGCTTCTTTTAATATATCTTCAAGATTTGCATTAACTTTTATATAGGGTTTATCACCTAGTTGAGTATTTAAATAGCAGTATTCACACTGCCCTATACATCCACTAACAAGAGGCAACTGAAAATGGGCTGAGGGTTTGCAAGTTTGAAATTTAGCTGTTTTTTTTATACCAACAACAAGAGTCTTCTTGCCACTTACATATTTTTCTCGTCTGTTTTCTCCAGTAATATGTGTAGCTATTCTATTAGACGAAGCCAAAATAATCTCAATATTACTTTTATCTTTAAATTTTTCATATATATTTTTACCTATCTCGTAATCCAATGCTTTTTTTTCAAACACTATTTTATTAGGAATAAACATTATATTCTCCTTTTAAATTTCCTATTGTGAATTTTTTATTCTATTTTAGTTTCATTTTAGTTTCACCTGTTTTATAATAATTATTACACAACTATACTATTTTTACTGAACCGTCCCCAAGGAGGATTAATATGAAAGAAGAATCTAATATTTTAAATTTAAAAGAATTTATAAAAGAAAATCAATTTTCACTAGTTTACGTATCTAGCGAAAAATGCTCAGTTTGCAAAGTTTTATTGCCAAAAATTTTAGAAATTACAAATAAGTATCCAAATATCAAAACAAGATTTGTAGATTTAGAGAATATGCCTGAAATAGCCTCCACTTTTAATATTTTCACTGCACCCTTAATCTTATTTTTTATTGATGGCAAAGAATACTTAAGGGAATCTGCCTATGTTCAAATAAGCGAATTTGACGAAAAAATAAATAGATTATATACCATTTATCAATAATTTATCTACCACAGAAAACACTTTCATTGTATATAAACTTAAGCAATAAAAAACATATTTTACTAAAAGAACCTTATATGCTACAATAAAATAAACTATATAAACTAATTTAGTTTATATAGTTTATTTTAAACTGAATTCAATATAAATAAGGAGTAAAAAAAATGACACACGAATTAGACGAAGTTTTTAAAACAGCCTTAGAACAATTTCAAATCAAAGGTTTAAGTTTTACAATGGAAGATTTATCTTCAAACATGGGAATTAGCAAAAAAACTTTATATGAAATAATACCTAGCAAAGAAGCAGTTATAAATCTAATAATCCATGAAGCACGCAATAGTATCAAAGAACGTCAAGCTGAAATATTTCAAGACGATTCCTTAGATGTAGTCACTAAAATTCAATGTATTTTAAAAGTTGTCCCTAAATTTCATAATATTTTCACGTATAAAAGATTATTAGAAATTAAAAAATCTTATCCATCCCTATATCAAGAAATTATAAATTTATTAAATGAAGACTGGGAACCAACATTTAACCTTTTTAACCAAGGAATAAAAGAAGAAAAAATAAAACCAATAAATTTAATTTTATTTAAAGAAATTTTTATATCAGCTCTTACTACTGTTAATGAAAAAAGCATTACTGAACTTGAAGACATAAGCTACAAACAATTATTAAATCAAATAATCTCAATATTATTTGATGGAATTTTATTATAATGAGGTGAACTGTATAAATGGAATTAAATGCTAGTAATAAAAAACTCCCTACCAAAATTAAATGGTTTTATGCTTTAGGACAACTTGGCTGGTCTATACTATCCGGTATTATCCAAGTTTGGTTGGTATGGTTTTATAATCCTCCTGAAAACGTAAACATACCCGAATTAATACCAAGAGGTTCTATATTGGGTTTTCTAACCGTAATAGGTTTAATCACTATGTTTGGCAGATTAATGGACGGTATAACAGACCCCCTCATTGCATCACTAAGTGACAGAAGTAAAAATCCCAAAGGAAGACGAATTCCATTTATGGCCAAGTCTATTATACCTTTTACGCTGTTAACAATTTTAGTATTTTTTATGCCTTTTACTGAACCGTCCCCGTTAAATATAGTTTGGCTTACAATATCTTTGTTGTCATATTACATATTTTATACTATGTATGTTGCTCCATATTTTGCTTTAACATCTGAACTTGGATACACTAAAAAGGATAGACTTGATTTATCTACCTATATAGCTTTGACTTGGTTTTTAGGTTATATTATAGCAAGTTCAGCTTCATTTATATGGCCTGTTTTTCAGAATATGGGTTTTTCATTAGTTTCATCAATTAGAATTTCCATTAGCATTCTTGCTTTAATAGGTTTCATCTTTATGCTTATTCCTATTTTAACTATAGATGAAAGTAAATACGTTACGCAAAAACCCGTTGCTAACAATTTTAAAAAATCATTAAAATCTACATTCAGCAATAAAAACTTTCTTACCTTTGAAATATTCTTTTTAGCTTATGGTATAGCTATTACTATTTTTCAAACTGGAAACGTATACTATGTAACAGTACTTTTAGGTTTTAAAGAAACTTGGGTGCCAATAATAACTGCAATGTCTGGGATATTAGCATTTATTTTATACCCTATTGTAAATATTTTTGCTAAAAAATTTGGCAACAAAAAACTTTGTTTTTTTGCTATGATAATGCTTATACTTGCGTATATATATTGCAGTTTCTTGGGATTAATCCCTTTATCTCCTAGACTACAAGTTTTCATATTTGTTGTTTTAGCCAGTATTGGTTTCGCAATTTTTGGGATTCTTCCTAATGCTATTGTAGCAGACATTGCGAAAAATGATGGAGATAAAACTGGTGAATACAAAGAAGGGATGTTTTTTGCAGTTCAAACATTTATGAATAAGTTAGGTCAAATGATTGCTATGGTAACATTTAGTTCTCTTCTACTCCTTGGAAAAGAACAAGGAAATGATTTAGGTATAAGGATGACAGGTATAGTTGCAGCCGTTATAGGATTTATTGCACTAATGATATTCACAAAATATCATGATGAATAAAGTATACTTTTTACTGAACCGTCCCCAAATAAAAACGAGGTGAGAGAATGATTTATTTTATAATAACATTAATTATATTAACTATTCTATTATGTATCGGCTACTATTTTACAAAGTTTTCTCTATATCCAACTACTAAAGACTATGACAAGACATACGATATGGAACTAAAAAATGGATACATCGATGACATTTATTACAAAAATCTAGAAAAACAAGAAGTTTACTTAGACTCCGATTTTGATTACAAATTACATGGAATTTGGTTTCCTAATAAAGATTCTAAAAAAACTATAATAATATGTCACGGTTATACCTATACCCTAAATGGTTCTATAAAATATATGGACATGTTCTATAAAAGAGGTTTTAATGTTCTATTATACGACCACAGATATCATGGCAAAAGTGGAGGTAAAAATTGTACTATGGGTTATTATGAAAAACTAGATTTAAAAAGTTGGGTTTCTTGGGTAACAAATAAAACAGGAAAAGATTCTATTATTGGGACTCATGGTGAATCAATGGGTGCAGCTACTGTACTTATGCACGCTGCAATAGACGATAGATTAACCTTTGCTATAGCAGATTGTCCATTTGAAAGTGTCTATGAACAATTTAAATACAGATTGAAAATCGAATACAAACTTCCACCATTTCCTTTTTTAAATTTTGCAAATTTAATTACTAAAATAAAAACCAAAGCTTTTTATAAAGATATAGCTCCTATAAAAACTATAGAAAATATAAAATTCCCAGTTCTTTTTATTCATGGAGATAGTGACACATATATTCCCTATTCTCATACACAGCATATGTATGATTTAAAAAAAGGACCCAAGCAACTTTATTTTGCAAAAGGAGCAGACCATGCAAAATCCTATTTTGTTGATAAAGATGAATATCAAAAGGTTGTTTACAAATTCTTAGATTCTATAGATGAACTTAAACAATAATAATTTGTTCGTACTTATTTAACACTATTAAACTCTATTTAAGACACTATAAAGTTAAATTATAAGGGGGAATTATAATGGAAAATAAAAATACAATAAAATCAAAACTATGTTATGGATGTGGAGATATGTTTGCAGGTGGAGCATTTCTTGTAATCGGTTTATTATTTCTAAATTTTTTAACAGATATAGTTGAATTATCACCATTACTTGCTGGTAGCATATTTTTAGTCGGTAAAATATGGGATGCCGTTTCAGATCCATTAATGGGTGTGTTATCTGATCGAACTAGATCTAAATATGGCAGACGAAGAGTTTATTTCTTAGCAGGAATATTACCGATATTTGTATCATTCTCCATGCTATGGGTTTCACTAAATACTAACTCACAAATAACTTTATTTGTATATTATTTGTTTACTTATATATTTTTTAACACAGTTTTCACAATGGTAATGATTCCATACAATTCATTACTTCCAGATATGACCAAAGATTACAAAGAAAGAACATCCTATACAACAGTAAGATTAATGTTTTCCTCTGTCTCAGCTCTTTTATCTGGTGTACTTCCTATGATAATAATAAAAAGTTTTGGTACCAATGTCACACTAGGCTATACCGCTATGGGATTAATATTTGCCATATTTTATGCTATACCATGGATATTCGTTTTTTCAGGAACATTTGAAAATGAATGTACAATACCTAAAGATAAATTTAGCATGTCATATACTATAAATGAATTTAAATTAACTTTTAAAAATAAAAGTTTCAGAGCACATGCAGGTTTCTTTATATCCGCTCAAACTGCCGTAGATTTTTTAACAACCTTATTTATTTACTATCTAACCTATTGCTTAGATATTAAAAACAAATTTTCACTTGTTCTAGGTATACTTTTAATAGTCCAATTATTATCTATGCCTATTCATATGAAAATATCAAAGAAATTTGGTAAAACAGCACCTTTAAGAGTTGGACTATCCATTTGGATAATAGCTCTTATAATTTCCCTTACGATAAGTTCTACTAGTAATACTAATTTAGTTTTCTTAGTAGCTGTATTAAGTGGTATAGGAACTTCTGCTTCAACTTTTGTTCCCTGGTCTATTCTTCCTGAATTATCAGATGTAGATGAACTAATGACTGGAAGAAGAAGAGAAGGTATATATTCTGGAATGTCAACATTACTAAGAAAAATAGCTCAAGCCATATCTGTATTTATAATAGGTGTCATTCTAGATACTATTGGCTATATACCAAACGTTGTTCAAAAGAGTTCTACTATTATAGGAATAAAATTAATCTTTGCATTAGCCCCTATTTTCTTTATAGCGATTTCACTTTATTTCTCTACTCAATATAAAATGACTGAAGAGAAATATGAAATACTCAGAAACGAAGTAGCTAGAAGGAAAAATAACCAGGGAGCTTCTACAGACGATAACACTATAAAAATTTGCGAAGAATTAACCGGCGTTAGTTATGACAAACTTTGGACAAACAATTAAATAAATAATTTATTTGCTTTTAAAAATATGATTTTTGTCATATACTAAATTTAATAAATACTGAATTTAATAAATACTGAAATTACACACGAAAACTACACAATTGATATTTTACTTCATATATGATTAAAACCAGCCATACAAGTGAAATTATCTTTATAAACTAAATTGGCTAAATTAAATTATTTAGCCAATTTATATTTTTCAAGCTTTTTAATGTACTAAGGGGGATTAAATGAAAACATTAAATTATAAATATAAAACTTTGTTTTTATATGCAATATTTTTAATAATATCTTCATTTTTCTTTAATGATCCTGTAACTATATTTAACGGTTTAATAAAAATAATTCTTGAACCGGATTTTCTTATTACAGACTATGTTGAAGTTGGAGGAATAGGTGCTGCTTTTTTTAATGCAGGCATTTTAATGGTTATTTGCATTCTTTTCTTGTATTTTTTAAAAACTGAATTAAACGGACTTTCTCTAGCTTCTATTTGGACTGTAACAGGTTTTGGTCTTTTTGGAAAAAACATATTTAATATTTGGTTTATTATTTTAGGTGTGTATCTTTATTCTAGATTTCAAAAAGAACATTTTAAAAAATACATATACATAGCTTTATTTGGAACTACTCTTTCCCCACTTGTTACTCAAATTATGTTTGGTCTTGGAAATATAACAGTTTTAACTATTGCCTTTGGAACATTTATGGGAATTTTTATTGGTTTTTTTCTTCCACCTATATCTAGTTACCTTTTAAGAGTTCACCAAGGTTTTAGTTTATATAATATAGGCTTTGCAAGTGGTATAATAGGAACTATCGTTATCTCTACACTTCGTTCCTATGGTTTTCAATCAGATGCTCGAATAATATGGTCTAGTGGAAATAATTTTGTATTTTCTATTCTACTATTTTGTATTTTCTCATCCATGATATTAATAGGATTAATTCTTGACCCCTGGTGTTTAAAGAAGTTAAAAAAACTATATAAATATAAAGGCAGATTAATAACTGATTTTGTTTCCTTAGAAGGCTATCCTATAACTCTTGTAAACATGGGTATAAACGGTATTTTTTCAACAATATTTGTACTATTAATCCGAAGTAGTTTAAATGGACCTACTATAGGCGCTATTTTTACTATTGTAGGTTTTAGCGGATTTGGTAAGCACATTAAAAATATAACACCAATTATGTTTGGTGTTATGCTAGCAGCCACATTAAGTTCCTTTGTAGGAGGACCTAATATAAATAGTCCTGCTGTAGTATTATCTGCATTATTTAGCACCACATTAGCTCCAATAGCCGGTGAATTTGGAATTTTAGTAGGAGTTATTGCAGGTGCAATCCATTATTCTGTTTCACTTAATGTAGGTTATCTACATGGAGGATTTAATTTATATAACAATGGTTTTGCCGGCGGTATTGTAGCCTCTATCATTATTCCAGTAGTAGAATCATTTAAAAGGAGTGAAAGTTAATGAAACATACCAAACTCAAAATTACTAAAATGTTAAATGAAATTCTAAATTATCTGTACTATATTGGTGCTACGGACATTAGCGCCCATATTAAAGAAGAAATAAACTATTTTGAAATATCCATTGAAAGTGATTATAAAGAAGGCATTAAAGATAGCAAAATAGAGAAAATAGAGAAGAACCTATTAACTAAAAGAGAAGAAAGTATGGAAGAGTACTACTGGGAACTAGCTGGAGAATGTGATGTAGATTGCGATTTAGTATTAGTTGGAATGATGTGTGATTTCTCAGAAGTTAAAAAGTTAGACAATAATAAAATTAAAATATTAGTAAGAAGAAATAAATAGTTAAAAGATATAGAATATATTTGATATCCTATTGTTTTCTTACACCAAACTTTCTCCATACGTCACCTCTTGATTAAATATATTTCTCTAATTTCGTTTTTATTATAACGAAAATATATATACAAAATGGTATATTTATGATAAAATTTAGTAACCGGTTACGTAGGAGGTAAAGGATGAAACCCACTATAAAAGATGTAGCAAAAAAGGCTAATGTTTCAGTAGCAACTGTATCTAGAATACTGAACAATCTACCTGGTTATTCAGAAACTACTAAAATAAAAGTAGATAAAATTATAAAAGAACTAGATTATCACCCAAATTCAATAGCAAGAGGACTTGCTAACAAAAATATTAAAACCATAGCAATCTTACTACCTGAAGTCAGCACTACATTCTTTTCCGAAATTTATAAAGGGATGGAAAAAATGGCTTATACTCAAGGCTATAGCTTATTAATATGCAGCACCGGAATCAACGGTATTAAAACTGAGGAATATATTTCTATATTAAAGCAAAGACAAATTGACGGAGTAATAATAACTAGTTCACCAATCACAGAAAAAGATTATAATTCTATAAAAACGTTAGATATTCCCTGCATTCTTATAGCTACTATGTCTTATAAATACCAATTCCCTTATGTTAAAATTAATGATACTCACGCCGCTTATGCTGCAACTGAATATCTTATTAAAAAAGGACATAAAAAAATAGCTATGATAAGTGGCAATAAAGATGATTTTATATCAGGCACCACAAGAGTTTTAGGATTTAAAAGAGCTCATATAGACTACAACATCAAATTAGATGAATCTTTAATAGAATATGGAGATTTTAGCTTTGATAGTGGTATTTTAGCTATGGATAATTTATTAATGACAAAAAAAAATGAATTTACAGCTGTATTTGCAGCAAGTGACGATATGGCAATAGGTGCATTAAATTCAGCATATAACAACAATATAAAAATACCTACTGATTTATCTATAATAGGATATGATAATACTCAACTTGCAAAAATGAGTATTCCGCCCTTAACAACCATTGCCCAACCTTTTTTTGAAATGGGATATAAATCAGTTGAAAAATTAATTAATATGATAGAATCAAAAGTAGTTGAAGAAAGTATAATACTTCCGCATTCTATAATAAAGAGGAATTCTGTAAGGAATATTACGTAACCGATTACTATAATAAATATTATATAATAAGGAGAATATATTATGAATAAAACTTGGTGGAAAGAAGCTGTAGTATATCAAATCTACCCTAGAAGCTTCAAAGATTCTAATAACGACGGTATCGGCGATATAAACGGAATAATAGAAAAATTAGATTATATTAAAAATTTAGGTGCTACCATGATATGGCTTAACCCTATATATAAATCCCCAAATGATGATAATGGCTATGATATTAGCGATTATCGAGATATTATGGATGAATTTGGAACACTAGAAGATTTTAATAATTTATTAGAAAAAGCTCATGAAAAAGACATAAAAATAATGATGGACTTAGTTGTTAATCATACTTCCGATGAACATGAGTGGTTTAAAGAAAGCAAAAAATCTAGGGATAATAAATATAGGGATTATTATATTTGGAAAAAGTCAAAAGATGGTGTAGCCCCAACTAACTGGCATTCATTTTTTGGAGGTTCTACCTGGGAATATGATGAAAATACAGAAGAATATTACCTTCACTTATTTAGTAAAAAGCAGCCTGATTTAAACTGGGAAAATCCAAAAGTTAGGCAAGAAGTTTATGATTTGATGAAATTCTGGCTTGATAAAGGTGTAGATGGTTTTAGAATGGACGTAATAAATGCAATTTCAAAAGACCAATCTTATCCTGAAGGAACCATTATTGAAGGCTATAATTATGGTGATGGAAGTAAATATTATATAAATGGCCCAAAAGTCCATGAATTTTTAAAAGAAATGAATAAAGAAGTGTTATCTAAATACGATGCTGCAACTGTTGGAGAAACACCTAATGTAGATCCAGATGAAGCTTTAAAATATGTTGGTGAAGACAGAGATGAGCTAAATATGTTATTTCAATTTGACCATATGAGTGTTTTAGATGGAAAATATGGTAAATGGAGTAGTACTTCTTTAGATTTAGTTAAACTAAAAAATATAATGTCTAAATGGCAAACAGAACTTTATAACAAAGGATGGAATAGCCTTTATTGGAATAATCACGACCAACCAAGAGTATTGTCTAGATTTGGCGATGACACAAAATACAAATTAGAATCTGCTAAAATGCTAGGAACATGCCTTCATATGATGCAGGGAACCCCGTATATATATCAAGGTGAAGAACTTGGTATGAGCAATGTATATTTTGATAATCTAAAAGATTATAAAGACATAGAAACTTTTAATGCGTATAAAGAATTAGTTGATAGCGGTATTTTTACCCATAAAGAAATGATGGATGCTATACATAAAGTAGGTCGTGATAATGCTAGAACACCTATGCAATGGAACAATAGTGAAAATGCAGGATTTTCAAAAGCAAAACCTTGGATAGCAGTTAATCCAAATTACAAAAACATAAACACAAAAGACCAAATTAATGATGAAAATTCCGTATTAAATTATTATAAGAAACTAATAAAATTAAGAAAAAAAAATGAGGTAATAGTTTATGGTAAATATAAATTATTATTAGAAAACGATAAAAATATATTTGCATATACTAGAACACTAGCTAATGAAGTATTATTAACTGTTTGTAATTTTTCTTCTGAATCCCAAAAATTTTATCTAAAAAATAATTTAGATTTCTTATCAAAGAAGCTTTTAATAACTAACTATAACAATTACAATAAAGCATTAATAGATGACGTAAACTCATTTCAACTAAACCCTTACGAAGCAAGAGTCTATTTATTAACTAAATAATTATAGAAATTATAAAACAAATTGCAACTAGAAATAATAAAAACACTTGTAGAAATGATACATCCCTTGTCAAGTAGACAAGGAAAATAATTAAATTGTAGGTTCTAATATAACCAGCATTCATTAGAGTGC
>JBGUER010000035.1:0-19820 GCA_041821285.1 Clostridiaceae bacterium | reverse complement strand
TCATAGCAAAATGGAAGAAGAACAAAAGAAAATAGAAATGTTTACTTTATATGATGAAATGCTATCACTTATAGAAAATACACTTAAAGCTATTGATAAAGCGTATAAAGATGGTAAAATAGAAATAAATGATTATAATGAAATGAACCTAGTAATAGAAAATATTAATTCGTATTTTATGGATGCGTATGGTAAGTATAGAGATTTTAATTTGGAGGTGCAAACAATGGTAAAAACTTTTTATGATCCAGAAGTAGAGAAAAGGGGAATTAAAAAAGGAATAGAACAAGGAATAGAACAAGGAATAGAACAAGGAATAGAACAAGGAAGGCAAGAAGGAACTGAAGAAGTCCAAAGAGATATAATTAGAAATATGCTTTGTGATGGAGAGGCTGAAGAAAAAATAAAAAGATATACTGGTGCTTCAATGGAACAAATAGAGAAAATAAAAAAACTAATTGAAGGTATGGGTCAACAGTAAAAATAAATGTATTAAATTTTAACAGCTTTTAAGCTGTTTCTTTTATATATTTTTTAGTATATAGCATCCATAAAATCTCTTTCACTTCGTTTCATACATTTTATGGAACGACCCCGCGGGTGTAAATTTTAACATAATACAATATAAAGGAAATAGTTTTTATACTATTTCTTTTTTTATAATATAAATAGAACTTATGTTTAAAATCTGTTTATTTGGGAATACTATAAATAGAATTATAGATAATAATGGTGTTTACAAAATTAATATTATGTTATAATTAAGTCAAAAGTTTAGTGATTTTAGTGCAGGTGAATTAATTGATAATGGATAAATTAAAATTAGAATTAGAAGAAATTTTCAATAAATACTTAGAAGTTGAAAAGGTTATGTTGTTTGGATCTCGAGCTAGGGGAGATAATAAATACAATTCGGATGTAGATTTATGTATCTTTGGAGAAGATTTAACTCATTTAACATTAGCTAAAATTAATATGGACATAAACGAGATTAATACATACTTAAGTTTTGACATATTAGCATTTAATGAACTAGGTAAAGAAGGGTTAATAAATAATATAATAAGAGAAGGTGTGGTTATATATAATGGCAAAAAGGTTGGATGAAAGAATAAGTGATTTTCTAAATGCACTGTCTAGATTACAGGAAGCTTTAAAAAAAGATATTTCAGATGACATAATAATAGATGGAATTATTCAAAGGTTTGAATTTACATTTGAGCAAAGTTGGAAAGTTATGAAACTATATTTAGAAGATCAAGGTGTGTTAGATGAAGCTTTAGCGCCAAGAAGTACTATTAGAGCAGCATTTAAATATAAGATAATTTCTAATGGAGATATATGGATTGAAATGATGTTAGACAGAAATAGAACAGCTCATATGTATGATGAAACGATTGCTAAAGATATAGTTGAAAGGGTTAGAAATATTTATATAAGTGAATTCAATAATTTGAAAAAATATTTAGAAATATAAAGTGAAAAGTAATATTAATAATATTAAATTGAATCTATTTTGATACAATGTAAAGCTGCTGATTTCAGTGGCTTTCAGCTTTTTTATAATATAAATTAGTTTATATAGAAGGAAACTATAAACATTTAGAGAATAAGATATGTATTATATTTTCAAAAAAGGCGATGCAGTAGGTATTGGATAATTTAGCTCAAAGCATTAACGATTCAGTATGAACTGAGCTCATTGATAGTGAATATGAATCAGCAAAGGAATTACGCCCTAAGCTAATATATAATGATACTAGCACTGGTAATACAGTTCTAGCTGGAATAGAAAAAGAATTGAATAAATGCGAATCATTTTGGTTTTCTGTTGCATTTATCACTAAAAGTGGATTAATTGTTTTAAGAGAACTTCTTGGTATAACGCATCTGCAATTAATTTTGTAGGTGTTTTTCTTTTATTTGTCCAAATAAAATGTGATAAATGATAAATAAAATTATATTGAGCATGTGGTATAATATTCATAATATAAAAAATTATAGTGAAATGGGAGTCTAATATGGATCTAAAAAGGGGAATATATGAACAAGTTATCAATAAATCTTTAAATGAAGAAATAAAGAAAAATATTGATACTATAGATATTTATAAGGATGATATGGATACCACCAATTCAAGCGAATTATTATCAAATTATTTAAAATACATATTAAAAAAGGGTCTCAACTATTATAGTTCTAAAAGTGAGGATGTTTTAAAACAGATTGGTATAGCAAATAGGATTATTAATGAGTTTGCTGAATTAATTGAAGATGATGAGTTTAATGATTATGCTATTGATGAAATGCAAATATTAAAAGGGATTTTCAATAAAGATAATATTAAGAAAGATATGAAGAAAATACAGCCTATAACTTCAATATCTAAAAGTTCTTTATTCACTGGCGCTCATAGTGAGCCTACTGTTTTTAGTGAATTAAATAAAGAAATAAGATCTGCGGATAGAGTGGATTTATTAGTTTCATTCATTAAATTTAGTGGACTAAGGCTTCTTATGGATTCCTTAAAAGAACATACTAAGACTAAAAAGTTAAGAATAATTACTACATCTTATATGGCTGCTTCTGATTATAATGCTATAAAAATGTTGGCTGAACTTCCTAATACAGAGGTTAAGATATCTTATGATAATGAGAGAACAAGACTTCATGCTAAGGCATATTATTTCCACAGAGAGACAGGATTTAGCACTGCATACATAGGTTCTTCAAATATGTCTAAAGCTGCGCTTACAGAGGGAACTGAGTGGAATATGAAAATTTCTGAATATACATCAAGGGAAGTTATTGAGAAATACAAGGCTACTTTTGAAACTTATTGGAATTTAAATGAATTTAAAAATTTTGATATTAATAATATAGAACACATTAAAAAGTTAAAGAAATCATTAAGTCAAGCAGAAAACAAGGAGAAATTTAGAGTCTTCTTTGATATAATGCCATATGCATATCAGCAGGAAATCTTAGATAAGTTGGAAGTTGAAAGGACAGTTTTTAACTCTTATAAAAATCTTATAGTAGCGGCAACAGGAACAGGTAAAACTGTGGTTTCTGCATTTGATTTTAAAAGATATTATAAAGGAAATACCAATTGCAGACTGCTATTTCTAGCTCATAGAAAAGAAATTTTAGAGCAGAGTATAGATACTTTTAGGATAATTTTAAAAGATCAAAACTTTGGAGATTTATGGGTAGGGGAACATTCTCCAATAGAGATTAATTCATTATTTACATCTATTCAGACTTTGAATGCTGGGGAAAAGTATAAAAATTTTTCTGAAGATCATTTTGATTTTATTATTTTAGATGAGACGCATCACGGTGCAGCTGATTCTTATTCTAGATTGTTAAATTATTTTAAACCCAAAATTCTACTTGGACTAACGGCAACACCGGAGAGAATGGACGGGGAAGATATAATGGGATATTTCAATAATAGGGTAGCGTATGAAATAAGACTTCAAGAGGCTATTGATAGAAATTTATTATGTCCATTTCATTATTTTGGGGTTACGGATAATGTATCATTAGAAAATGTTAAATGGGCTAGAGGATCCTATGAAAATAGTGAGCTTGCAAATTTATATACAGGTAATAATGTGAGAGCAGATTTAATATTGCAATCAATGTATAAGTATATTAATGAAATTGATCAGGTGAAAGGACTTGGCTTTTGTGTTTCTAGAGAACATGCTAGGTTTATGAAGGATTATTTTATTTCTAATGATATACCTGCGATTAATCTAGATTCTAATTCTTCTATAGAAGAGAGAAATTCAGCAAAATCTAAGTTAGTTAAAGGTGAAATTAAGTTTATATTTGTTGTTGATTTATATAATGAGGGTGTGGATATACCTGACGTTAATACTGTATTATTTTTAAGACCTACAGAATCAGCTACAGTATTTATTCAGCAATTAGGTAGGGGCCTTAGAATTTCAGAAGGTAAAGATGTTTTAACTGTTCTAGATTTTGTAGGCCAGGCTAATAAGCAGTTTGATTTTAGAACTAAGTTTAGAAGTATTATTGGTAAGACTAATGATGCTGTTGAAAAGGAAATAGATAATGGATTTCCAACGTTACCAAAGGGATGCTTTGTTCAGCTTGAAAGAAAGGCCCAAGAGTATATTCTGCAGAATTTGAAGAATACATATGCAAATAAGAATAATTTGAGAAAAATGATAAGAAACTATTCTTTTGAAACAAATAAACCTCTTAATCTTAGTAATTTCTTAAATCATTATGGATTAGAAAGTTTCAATATTTATAAAAGTTGTAGCTTCTATGAGTTATGTTATCTTGAAAAGGTAAAGGACAGCTATGAAGTAAATGATAAGAAAGATTTAAATACAGCGCTTAGAAAAGTAATGAATATAAATTCCATAAAATTTATAGATTTTATTCTTAAGTATTTAAAGAAAGCTGAGTATTCTCTGCAAGGATTAAAAGAGGAAGAAAATCTTATGCTTTTGATGTTTCACTATACGGTGTGGAATTACTCACCAGAAGGGGAGTTAGTTTATTATTTATATAAATTGCGATATGATAATAAATCAGTTTTTTGTGAAATAATAGAAATATTAGAATACAATAAATCAAAGGTAGATTTTATTGAAGAAGATATTGATTTAGGCTATGTATTTCCATTGAAACTTTATTCCAATTACAGTACAGATCAAATATTGGCTGCATTTGGTGAACATACAGTTTATAAAAAGAAAAGCTTTCGTGAGGGAGTATTATATATAAAGAAAAAGGATACGGATATATTTTTTATAACATTAAATAAATCAGAGAAACATTTTAGCATTACTACTCAATATAATGATTATGCTATAAATGAAAGATTTTTTCATTGGCAATCACAAAGTAGAACTTCAGATATTTCGCCTACTGGGCAAAGATATATTAATCAAAGGAAAAATAAAAATAAAATTTTATTGTTTGTTAGGGAATTTAGAAGTGAAAATGGTATTACTTCTCCATTCTATTTTCTAGGAAAAGGCAGTTATGTATCCCATAACGGTTCAAAGCCAATAAGTATCACTTTTGAAATGGAAAGACCTATTCCTACATTTTTGCTCAAGAAATCTAATAAGGTTGTGGACGTTATATAAATAGCAACATATGTTACGGAAGTAATTAAATATAAGATGTATATTGTTAAATATAGGATATATAATATTAAATATATTTATGAAAGTGAGGTTTTAAAATGATTGAAAAATTATATAAGTATAGTACAACAGATGAGAAGGCTGTAGAAAAAATTATTGTGGACGAGAATATTAATTATAAAGAAAATTAGAGTAGTGAATATTATTAAAAAATAGAAATTCATAACAGCCTTCAGGTAAGTTGCTCTTATCTAGAAAGCTGTTTTATTTTTATAATTTTTTTATCATATAAAAATGTGCAAAATTGATATTTAAAGGTAAATGATATATAATTTTAATAAAAAGGGTAATATTTATAAAATATTTGAGGATAATATGTCGCTTATATATAAAATGATAGATGGAGATTTTATTAGAACATTTAGAAGTAGAAATGGAAAGTTATAATTGTAAGGAATCAATAGCGAACACAATCTTTCATCTTATTTCGGTTTTTTAAAATTAAGGAGGAGTACTTATGCCACTTGAAATAATTCGTGATGATATAACAAAGGTTAAGGTTGATGCGATAGTGAATGCAGCAAATTTATCTTTGCTTGGGGGAGGTGGAGTTGATGGAGCAATCCATAGAGCTGCAGGATCAGGTTTACTTATTGAATGTCGTACTCTTGGTGGTTGTAGGGTTGGACAAGCCAAAATAACAAAAGCATATAAGCTTCCGGCAAAATATGTAATTCACACTGTTGGACCAGTTTGGGTTGATGGTAAAAGTGACGAAGAAAAACTTTTAGAGAATTGTTATAAAAATTCTCTCAGATTAGCAAAAGAGTATAAGCTAGAGAGTATTGCCTTCCCACTGATATCATCAGGTGCCTTCACTTATCCTAAGGATAAAGCACTGAAGGTTGCAATTTCGGTTATCGGAGATTTTCTTTTAGAAAATGACATAGAGGTTTTTTTAGTTGTTTATGATAGGACGGCATTTAGCTTATCTAAGAAGCTATTTTCATCTATTGCTCAATATATTGATGAAAAGTATATAGAAGATCATTTTGAAGATTATGGTATAAGGCATAAGGATAGATGTATAGTTAGGGAATGTTACGAAGAAGAGGGTTTAGCTTATAATAAAGATGTTCAGGAAAATTCTAAAAGAAGCCTTATTGATGTAGTAAATCATATGGATGAAACATTTTCAAAGATGTTACTTAGGTTAATTGATGAAAAAGAGATGACAGATTCGGAAACCTATAAAAAGGCAAATATTGATAGAAAGCTTTTTTCTAAAATAAGAAATGATGTGAATTATAAACCAAGCAAGCCTACTGCGATTGCATTTGCAATGGCTCTTAAGCTAAATCTTGATGAGACCAAGGATCTTTTACTTAGGGCAGGCTTTGCTTTATCTCATAGTAGCAAATTTGACATAATTATAGAGTATTTTATTGAGGATGGAAACTATAATATTTTTGAAATAAACCAAGCCTTGTTTGCTTTTAATCAGAATTTATTAGGTTTATAAGTAAGCAATAAGCAAATAAATTTGTCGCTTTTCATGCGACCAATCTTTATATGGGAAATGATATTATTTAACCATGATAAATGATTGGAGGAAAATGAAATGGGAAAAGGTGTAACGGAATTGGTGTTTATTCTTGATAGAAGTGGTTCAATGAGTGGTCTTGAAAGTGATACTATCGGAGGCTATAATGAACTTTTAAAAAAGCAGAAGAAGGAGATTGGTGAGGCTTTGATAACTACAGTATTGTTTGATAATAAATATGAATTACTACACGATCGTGTTCATATTCAAGAGATTGAGCCAATAACTAAGAATGAGTATTTTGTTAGAGGTACCACTGCTTTATTAGATGCTGTGGGAATAACTATAAATAATATTATAAATGTTCATAAGCATATACCAAAATATAAACGACCAGAACATGTTATGTTTGTAATCACAACTGATGGTATGGAAAATGCCAGCAAGGAGTTTGGCTATGACGAGATTAGGCAAATGATTGGAAAACAAAAGAGTAAATACGATTGGGAGTTTATTTTTCTTGGAGCTAATATTGATGCTATTAAAACAGCAGAGCGTTTTGGAATTTGCAAAGAAAGAGCGGTAAATTATAATGCAGATGGTAAAGGTACCTCGATTAATTATGAAGTAATAAGTGAAACAGTAAGCTGTATCCGTGCTAATCAATCCATATCAGAAAATTGGAAAGAACGAATCGAAGAGGATTTTAAAAAACGAGGGAATAAGAAAATAAAGTAGTTGATTTTATATCTATCCTACTTTTATGTATTGAGAATAAAATAGGAAGTTATGAATATAATCATCAATTTTATTCCATGTTTTGGAAGTGACCCGGGCGAGGGTATACTTTCTGATGGAAGTTTTGTAGTTAAATTCTCATTTCCTAAAGGAGCTTGGCTGTATAGGTATATTTCTTCATTCGGAGAAGAATGAGAGATTCTATCTCCTGAAGAAATTCGGCAATAATATGTTGAAAAATTAAAAATAATTTTGGGACAATATTTATAATATGACACGCTGTTGTTAACTCATTTTAAATTGCTCTTGATAATGGGTATGTTTTACAACTACTGTGATTTATTAAATATACAACTTGTGGTTTGAAAGGCAGCCATTCTTTATAGCTTTTAGCACTACTTGGTATAAGTTTCATTCTGTTAAAGCCTTCATATGTTGAGCTATATTCAGATATTAATTGATTTTTACTTTCATAAACATTAGTTTCTGCAATTAATCCTACTGATTTTAGAGCTAGAATATGTTTGCTTATAGTTTTACTAGCACATTGTTTTTCATTGCCATATTCTAAAACAATTAGATTTATAATTTCATGTGTGTTTATCATTTTAAGTTCAATACTTTTTTCACATATTAATTGAAGTATTCTGAACTTCATAGGTAGTTTCATTTCCATAATTATTACTCCTTCTTATTATTCATAGTTTCTTAAATTTAACATTTTTTTTGGATTTCCTGAAACGAAAACTGCTCCAAGTATGATTATGCCGCAACCAATTATTAAATTGATAGAAGGCATAGCACCTTGTATTGCCCATTCTAATAGGATAACCCAGATAGGATAAGTTATATTAAGAGCCATAGCCCTTCCAACTCCAATCATACTTAAACCAAGATACCAACTTAGATAAGATGTACTACATAATAATCCCAAGAATATAAACAATAGCATATTAGAACTTGTAAAAGAACTAAAAAATATGTTAAATCCTTTTATAAATGGGATAACAAAAACTAAATACATAATAAAAGAGGATGTTTGTCTAACTAAAATGGCTATTTCAGGGTCTACGATGTCCATAACATAAGCACCAAAAACACCTTCTAATCCCCATCCTAGTGCAGCAAGAAGAGCAAATAATATTCCTAAATAAAACCTAGGATATAATGTAGTAGTTGGTGATATGGTTCCTGTAGCTATTGATCCTAAAACACATAACATAATTCCTATTAAAGTTCTTTTATTTAGTTTTTCTTTAAGAAATATTATAGCTAAAATTGTTCCTATTGCAGGATAGATAGAAGTTATAACTGCTGTGTAGGAAGGCCCTGCCATATTTATTCCAAGCAAATATCCAGACATTGCTAACGGACCACTACAAAATGCACCAATAATAATATATATACCGGCTTTACTAAATAAGCATCTACCAAATTCTCTTATTTTACCATTATGTAGAGCGTAAAATAAAATAAAAAGAGATGAAAACCCTGTGTGGAGTGCGGCGACTACAAGAGCTGCTTGCATAGCAGTACTTGGATTGTTAAATGGATATTGAGTTAATAAATAGCTAAGTGCAATAGCATCTATTCCCCAAGTCATACCTGAGATTAAACAATTAGCTATACCACTTTTAGCATAATGCAAATCTCTATTCAATGTTAAAGTTTCTATATTTTTCAAAATACCATTCCTTTCATGTGAAGAGGGTAAGTTATTTAATGATTTTTATTATTTTACAAGGGTTGCCAACGGCTACAACATTAGCCGGAATATCTTTTGTAACTACACTGCCAGAACCTATTACGCTATTATCCCCAATAGTTATACCGGGATTTATTATTGCGCCACAACCTATCCATACATTATTTCCGATAGTTACAGCTTTTGTATAATCAGCATTTTTAGGCCTTAATTTAGGATCAATTAAATGAGTTGCAGTAATTAGACTTACATTAGGTACAATTAATACATTGTCTCCAATTTTCACAAATCCATCGTCTAAAACTAAAAAATTGAAGTTTGCATAGAAGCTTTCTCCAATTTCAATATTAGTACCATAATCACAATGAAAGGGAGGCTCTATTTCAAAATTTCCTCCTATTTTTTCAAATAAATTTTTAAGAATTTTTATTCTTTCCTCTGTTTCTTCAGGTTCTGTATTATTGTATAATTTTGTAAGATGTCTAGCTTTATTTCTTAAAAGTATTAAATCTTTATCATAGGCATTGTATACTTCCCCATTTAACATCTTTTTTTGGTTATTCATTTAATATACTCCTTATTTAATATGTAGTTAAAATATTGATAAATTGCGGAATCTTATAAAGTTTAATTTATATAATTTTCAATTTAAAGTTGATTTAAGATTTTACGATTACCGTCAATATGTACCGGAAGTAGTATAACATAGTTATATAAACAATATATTCAAACAGTTCATAAAGTCTAATATAGGAAGTAAAGCGTATGAATTGTAAATTATATGATACGTATTTATAGTTTATAGTATATATTAGGGTTAATAAGAGTATTTATGAGAGATAACAATGATATTAATTGTACTAATATTGGCTGTAAATTTTTATATAATTTTAATAGAGTACAATATTAAAGGAATAGCTCTTGTGAGCTTTTTTTATATTACAATTTATATGAGATTAGTGGTCTGAGTGTAAAGCGGTGAATATATAGTAGATATTCACTGTCGAAGTTATATGTGATAAATATAACCTGTGTTATGAATATTACTTGAATATTCATTTGTACGGTTATATAATAAGATCATGATAATGGAGGTGATTTTATGTTTTTCTTTTTTATTAACAATCCATACATTGCTATTATTGGTGATATGAAGCAATCTCATAAAATGGATAACAGAAGTGAAGTTCAAAATAAATTGAAGCAGGTTTTAGAAGAGATTAATAATAAATATGAGTGCGATATTTCATCGAAATTCATTATAACATTAGGTGACGAATTTCAAGGATTGCTAGGCAATGGAGTAAATACAATGAATATAATATCTGAAATAGAGAGAAAAATGTATCCTGTAATGATAAGATTTGGTATAGGAATAGGAAAAATCACAACAGATATTAATAAGGAAATGGCATTAGGGGCAGATGGACCAGGATATTATAAAGCAAGGAATGCAATTGAATACCTAAAAGATAATGAAAAGAAAAAACAAGCAATCGCTGCAGATATAAGGTTTGAAGTTGAGAGTGATAATCAAGCAACAACAATAATGTTAAACACAATATTAGCACTAATGACAGCGATAAAGGAATCATGGAGTGATAGGCAAAGAGAAATAATTTGGGATATGCTAGAACATCAAGATAGTCAGATTGATGTGGCGAAGAGGTTGAAAATTCAGCAACCAGCAGTTCAAAAAAGTTTTTCAATAGGCAAATATTATGCATATAAAGATGCGCTAAATACAATTGGAAAAGCACTTGAAGAGATAAGGAGAGATGATGTTTAGAGAATATTTTTTATTACTTCTTTTAGGCCATGTTCTGGGTGATTTTTACCTACAAACAAAAGGAATGGCAGAAAAGAAAGAGAAAAGCATAAAGTGGGTACTGCTTCATAGTTTATGTTATTTAGGAACGATGATATTGATTGGTTTACCGATTATATCGCTTGAAATTGTATTAGTCATAATCCTTGCATCTATATTGCATTTAGTTATCGATACTTTTAAATATATTTATTTTTCAGTTATGACGAAGAAAAGAAAAAAAACACAAGTAATAGAACGAAATATATTTTTTGTGGATCAACTATTACATCTTGTTTTTTTAATATTTATTGCGTATGGGATTGTAATTAATGATGTTGTGATAAGAGAATGGAAAGTAGTTGAGGATTTTTTTAGTATCGTGGGTATTTCTGAAGTACAAATTTTGTCATGGATTCTTGCATTGTTAATAATACATAAACCAGCCAATATTGCAATTCAAAAATTATTGTTGGTATATAAGCCTAAAAATAAAGACGTTGATGTAAAGATGGATAATAATGCTGGAAGATTTATTGGTACAATAGAGAGAATAATTATGCTAATATTCTTAGCAATAGGACAATATTCAGCAATAGGATTAGTGTTAACAGCAAAATCAATAGCTAGATATGATCGTATATCTAAAGAAAAAGATTTTGCAGAGTACTACTTATTGGGAACATTAATAAGTACTGTTGTAGTAATTGTAGTGTCGTTTATAGTATAAAAATCTTTAATAAATTAACAACTTCTACATCAGCAGGAAGCCAAGGCACAGAGTCTAAGTTTTGCTTATCTAACCACTTAGAGCTGCTATGTTCTAAAAGTGTTAGGTTTCCTTTTTTTATAGAACATAAAAAACAGTGCATTGTAAGATGAAAAGTAGGGTAATCATATTCTACAGTTGTCAAAAACTTATCTATATTAATTTGCGTATCTAATTCTTCTTTTATTTCTCTACATAGAGCTTGTTCTAAGGTTTCGTTAGGTTCTACTTTCCCACCAGGAAATTCCCAGCCGCCTTTAAACTCACCATAACCTCTTTCTGTGGCAAATGTTTTATTATCTCTTTTTATTACTGCTGCAACTACATTTATTGTTTTCATTTTGCACATCAAATCTTTCTTTAGAATGTTTACTAAAATAGACTACCATAAAATTTGTTAAAATGCTATATTGCATTATAAGTATAGAGTATGAGTGAAAAATTTGTGATGTGTATTTTTTTTGTAGAATTCATATATAAGTAATATAGATATAACCAAAATAGATAACAAAATTTTTATAGATACAATTTTAAAATCATCCATGTTACTTGATAAAATCATAGTGTTAAACATTCCATGCATAAGAGCAGCAGCAAATATGGACCCTGATTTATCGCGAATATAAGTAATAAGTATGGATATAAGAAACATTTGTATGAAATTAAAAGTTAATCCCAAAATAGGATTATTGGGATACTTGTACCATATTGTTACGGGGATATGCCACAATGCCCATATGATTCCTATAATAAATGATAGTTTAATAGTACCTAAAAACTTCAACTCATTATATAAAAAACCTCTCCATGCTAATTCTTCTAGTAATGCTGAAATAGACGCAATTGATAAGCCAATTATTATATTAAAGATGAATGATTTTTGTGAAAAAATAGTGGTATTAAATTTACCAATACTAATTATATTAATAGTCACTGCCATTATTATTGGTATTAATATTGAAATTAGAAACCAGTAATTAGGTTTAAAAGAAATACCCATAGAACCTTTTATGTTTTGTTTGAATATATATTTTTGCACGATAATAACTGAGATAATTGGAAAAGCCATTGATATTCCTAGTAATTTTGAAGTTACTGGATTGGACTTTCCACCAATTAGTTGAAGAATTATAAAAAACAAAATTGTAATTATATATGTCAACATTACAAAATACACTACTTTTTTACGCTGTTTACTCATTAATATCACCTTTCTTTATATTCTAAGAATATTTTTACTAAAAACGAAGTTTGTTGATAAAATACATATCACTGATGAATATTACTTTTATTGTATTATGATTATATCACAGAAAGCATGAAATCAATAGCAATCAAAATTTTTCATTGTATTCCAGATTTTATAGGCACTTCCTTCACCAATTTATAAAAAGTCCCTTTTTTTAATTTTTGGAGCAGAAATAAAGGTAAATAATAACAACCTTCTGATCGCTTGACAATTAAAAGAAATAATAATATAATCTAAATTGTGATGATAATGATAATCAATATCATTCATGGTGTTGATCATTATAATATATAAAACAAAAGAGGAGGATTATTATGGTTCCAAGTTTTTTATTGATATTAAGAGAGGGTTTAGAAGCAGCATTAATTATTGGAATAATATTTGGGTATATATCAAAGATTGAAAGGTTAGATTTGAGAAAACACGTGTATACAGGAACAATATTGGGAGTTTTTTTTAGTATTATAACAGCATTTATATTTAATAGATTTACAAGTGGGTTTGAGGGAAGAAATGAACAGATATTTGAAGGGATATTAATGTTATTTGCGGTTTTTATTCTAACATCGATGATTATATGGATGAAGAAACAAAGTAAAGATATTAAAAATGACCTACAAAAGACAATAAATAATGCCGTTAATAACAAAGTATATGGTTTGGTTTTTTTAGCTTTTGTTTCAGTTTATAGAGAAGGTGTAGAAATTGTTTTATTTTTGGAAGCTATAAAAAATACAGATAGCCCATTAAATACTGCTATAGGTTCAATCTTAGGAATAATTGTTGCAATAATTATTGCAATAATGATATTTAAATATACAGTAAGACTTGATATAGGTAAATTTTTCAAAATAACAGGTCTTATGATAATTGTGATAGCAGCGGGATTATTTGCCCATGGAATACATGAGTTACAGGAAGCTGGAATAATTCCAATAATTATAGAACATATTTACAATATAAACGGAGTTGTGGACGAAAATGGTAACATTGGTAGCATTTTAAAAGCTATATTCGGATATAATGGTAATCCATCTTTGATTGAAATGTTATCGTATTTAACATATATAGTTACAATTTCTTTGATGTACAATAAAAATTAAGAAATAGAGGGGGGGGGACCCCTCTATATATAATATTGATAAACAGTAACATATGTTACGGAAGTAATTAAATATAAGATGTATATTATTAAATATAGGAAGTATAATAGTAAATATATTAATGAAAGTGAGGTTTCAAAATGATTGAAAAATTATATAAGTATAGTACAACAGATGAGAAAGCTGTAGAAAAAATTATTGTGGACGAGAATATTAATTATATTCACATGGTGTTTAACAAGAATGAAGGTTTACCAGAACATTATTCAAACTCTAATGTTTACATGACGGTTTTAAGAGGTGTTTTATCAATAAAGCTTAATGATCAAGAAATTCATGAGTATAAGAAGGGTGATATATTACAAATACCTTTCAAAACAAAAATGAATGTTAATAATTTGCATGATGATGTATTGGAATTAATTATTGTAAAAGCACCAGCTCCTTCTAATTATAAACAAAATTAGAGTAGTGAATATTATTAGAAAAATAGAAATTTAAAACAGCCTTCAGGTAAGTTGATCTTATCTAGAAAGCTGTTTTTTATATTCTAAAGTATTTTATTCAGTCATTTATTATAATACGCATATAAGAATTTACGTTTTGGTAAATATATTCACATAAGATTAAAGAGCTTCATATTTTAATGTTAGGAATAATAATCATAATAATGGATAAAGGTGGAATAACATGACTGGAAATGTATTTAACTATTATGCCAGTGGAAATACTGCTAAGGGATTTTATAATCTTTTTGAAAATAATCTGGTTGATTTAAATAATCTATTTATTTTAGAAGGTGGATTAAGTACAGGAAAATCAATACTTATGAAAATCATAGGTTCGCAGTGGATAGATAAAGGAAATGATATTGAATATTTACACTGCTTAACTGATAATGACTTAATTGATGGAGTGATTAATATTGATCTTAAAATTGGTATCGTAGATAGCACAGCCACACATATAATTGAACCAACTGCTCCTGGCGCAATAAGAGAGTATGTAAATCTTTCAGTAGCATGGGACTCAAGTAAGTTAAAGCCTTATACAAATGCAATATTAGATTTAGAAACTAAGATAAGTAATTGCTATAAAACGGCTTATGAATACTTTGGAAAAGCGTTAAAAATTCATGATGAATGGGAAAAAATCTATATAGAAAATATGAATTTTGAAAAAGCTGATAGATTAACTGAGGAAGTAATATATTTATTACTTAAAGACAATAGGTTAGAGAAGCATTCAAAGGTAAAACATAGATTTTTGGGTGCAGCAACTCCAAAAGGACCTGTTGACTTTGTAGAGAACCTAACAAGTACTGTTTCTAAAAGATATTTTATTAAAGGTCGTCCAGGTACGGGCAAATCAACATTCCTTAAAAAACTTCAAAAAATATCTCAAGATAGAGGATATGACGTAGAAGTTTATCACTGCGGTTTTGACCCAAATAGCTTGGATATGATTATATTAAGAGAATTAGATGTTTGTATATTTGATTCAACAGCTCCCCATGAGCATTTTCCATCTAGGGAAAATGATGAAATAATAGATTTATATAAAGAGCTAATAACTCCTGGTACAGATGAGAAATATAAAAATGAAATATATGACATTAGTATGCGTTATAAAATTGCTGTAAGTAAAGGTACCTTATATCTGAAACAAGCAAAAGAGTTACATGATCAACTGGAAAAACTTTATGGTAATGCAACGGACTTTAATAAAATAGATGAAATGACGGAAGAATTAATATTAACAATATCAAAATGCTAATAAGTGAAGTGAATCTATTTTGATGCAATACAAAGCTGCTGATTTCAGTGGCTTTTAGTTTTTTGAAGGAGTTTGTATATATTTATAGAATAAGTTATTTAGGATATTTTATTTAATGGATTTATAAAAAGTGATATTATAATGTTGATTTACAATTTGAATTAACTACTTGAATTGAACATTTTAAAAAAAGTTGCAATAACTTAATATTATTTCTAAAGGAGGAAAAATAAATGGATATATTATCAATAGTTATTATTTTATTTATTTTGTTAGAAACATCAAATGTAATTATTTTATATTTCAAGCCTGATTCTAAGAGGGGAAATGGTGTAGCAGCATTTAACGCTTGGGAGAAATCTAAAGATGACGATGAAATGCATGAATTTATTAAATATTTAGTTTATTGGGTAGCGGGAACAAAGTTAATATTTATTGTTTTGCTAATAGTTATCTTACTAACAGCAGGACAAACAACAAAAATATTAAGTGTAATAGCTCTAATATTTTCAATAATTTCTTATTATTGGAGACTAGATCCAATTATTAGAGGATTAGATAAAAGAGGCCAAATTACACCTTCAGGATACTCAAAGACTCTAGGTATAATGATAGGGGGATTTATTGCTGTATTTTCTTTAGCTCTAATTGTATCATTTATTTTATAAAAAAAATTAAATTAATTAAAGAAACTTACTTTGATAGTATATTTATATAATGGAGGGGTATGATGAATAAAATAGCAGTTGTATTTCAAAGTAAATATGGCACGACGAAAAAATATGCTGAGTGGATAGCAAAAGAATTATCAGCTACTATATTTGAACGACATAGTGTGAAAGTCGATGAGCTTGAAGACTATGATACAATCATCTATGGTGGCGGACTTTATGCAGGTGGAGTCAGCGGTATCGACTTGATAAAAAAAAACTTCGAAAAATTAAATGACAAAAATATAATTTTATTTACTTGTGGATTGGCGGATCCTACAGATAAAGAAAATACAGATGGTATCAAAAAAGGATTAAAAAAAATTTTAACTTCTCAAATGCAAGAAAAGATAAAGATGTTTCATTTACGTGGTGGAATTGATTACTCTAAACTCGGATTTGTTCACAAAGCAATGATGGCAATGCTTCACAGAATGATGACTAAAAAAGACTATAATACTCTACGAAATGAAGATAAGGAAATGATTAAAACATATGGAACGGTTGTGGATTTTACAGACCAATCCACAATAATACCTATTATTGAATATGTACGTGGAATAAGAGCATAAATTTTACCTATTACGTTTTAGTGTAAAATATGGTTATACTTTTATGAAGTTCACCTGAATGAAAGGATGTAATTAATTCAAAATGATTGTGATATTATGTATAGATGATAAATATGGAATGATGTTTAATCATAGAAGGCAAAGTAAAGACCGTTTTTTGCTTGAAGATATAACTGATTATACTAGGGAAAATAAACTTTATATGAATGATTATTCCTATAAAATGTTTTCTGAGTTTAAAATTCCAAAGTTGATCGTTGATAATAAATTTTTGGATAAGGCAGGAAGTGGAGAGTATTGTTTTGTTGAAGATAGCTCCTTATTATTATATGAGCAGCATATAGAAAAACTAATTATATATAGGTGGAATAGGAGATATCCTGCTGATTTGTACTTGGATATTTTATTAGAAAAAACATGGAGATTAATAGATACAAAAGAATTCAAGGGTTATTCCCATGAGAAAATTACAAAGGAGATTTACATAAGATGAAAAAATTAACAAGGTCTGTTTTGTCTGTATTGATAATAAGTTGTTTGGCGTTTGGAACCTGGTACTTTAATAACCAACAAAGTGTGAACTATGATGGTGTTAAGTCCTATGAATCTGTTTCTATGGAAGCTATTCCAAATTATATTGGCGATGCGTATGTAGCAATTGATAATAATAATCCTTCATTTAATAAGGATGAGTTATCTACAACATCTTTTGAGTCATATAGTGATTTGGACGAATTTGATAGATGTGGAGTTGCATATGCAAATATTGGTATAGATTTAATGCCAACCGATGAACGTGGTGACATTGGATCCATAAAACCAACTGGATGGCAGACGATTAAATATGATAATGTGAGTGGAAAATATCTGTATAACCGTTGTCATTTGATAGGTTACCAGTTGACAGCAGAAAATGCCAATGAAGAGAATCTCATTACCGGCACAAGATACCTTAATATAGATGGTATGTTGCCTTTTGAAAATATGGTTGCAGACTATGTAAAAGAAACTAAAAACCATGTTCTTTATAGAGTAACACCGGTTTTTGAAGGAAATAATCTTGTGGCAAGTGGAGTATTGATGGAAGGGTATTCTGTTGAAGATAATGGCGAGGGTATCAGTTTTAATGTATATGTGTATAACGTTCAGCCAGAAATCACCATTGATTATTTAAGTGGAGAAAGTCGTCTTTCTGATACAGAACAAGTAGTTAATAGTATAGAAGATACTGGGGTAGAAATCCGAGGAAATTCTAATTCTAAGATTTATCACTGTCTAGGACAAGCAGCATATGAAGAAATGTCAGATTCAAAAAATTTGGTGATTTTTCATTCGGAGCAAGAGGCTATTGATGTTGGCTATCGGAAAGCAAAAAGGTAATTGAAAGCAGTTTAAAAATAAAAATATTAAATATACCCTATAGAGTAGATGTAAAAAAAATCTATCTATGGGGTGTTTTTGCATATATAGTGGCTTGACAAAACTGAACAAATGTAATATTCTTTTATTGTAAACCAATGCGTCATATTAAGTTTACAATAACAGGAGGAAAATTTATGAAAACTAAAATTAAAACTAGGGATATTGTACTAATTGGAGCATTTGCAGCACTTACAGCTATTGGAGCATTGTTTTTATCCATACCTATAAAGCCGGTTCCCATTACACTTCAAACATTTTTCACAGCGCTATCAGGTGTTATACTTGGCTCAAAACGTGGAGCTATGTCTCAATTAGTATATGTGTTACTTGGCTTAATTGGAATTCCAGTATTTGCTGGATTTACTGGAGGATTGGGAGTGAT
Source organism: Clostridiaceae bacterium (assembly GCA_041821285.1). GTDB lineage: Bacteria > Bacillota > Clostridia > Clostridiales > Clostridiaceae > JAJBWD01. Next base: position 906 of record JBGUER010000035.1, on the reverse strand, counting down.
AGCTAGTCCGTCATTTGGATTTTTAATAGCATTTATAGTTGGTGCTTATGTGATAGGTAAAATAACAGAAAATCTAAAAAAAGAAAATAATATTTTAACAGGAATAAAATTATTGGCAGCAGTTTTTTGTGGGTATATGGTTATATATTTAATAGGTTTACCTTATATGTATTTTATATTACATGTTGTAATGGGAAGCTCAATAACAGTTCTAGAAAGCTTAAAAGTTGGTATGCTTATATTTTTACCAGGAGATATAGTCAAATGTATTATTATCTCTATAATTGGTGTTGCACTGCTACCTAGATTAGGAATTGCTGAAGATTATGGTGTATAGATGGAAGATATTACCATAAGACCACATCATCTTTTATGTATGCAAGGATTTCAAGGATATGGTTATGATGAAGAATTTGCTATTAAGATGAAAGAAATAATTGATAAAATAGCAGAATGTAAATATGAAAATATTGTTATTACTAAAGGTATTGATGATATATGTAAAACGTGTCCTAATAACAATGATGGTATATGTGATAAGGACGATAGTGTTAGTTATATGGACAACCTTTTAATATCAAAATTAAACATAAATTATGGAGTTAAGTTCACCAAATTAGAAGAAAATATATTTGACATAATCAATAATAAATTAACACAAAATGATATAGAAGAAATTTGTTTAGACTGCATGTGGAGCGATGTGTGCACATTTTATAAAAAATAAAATTATACGCAGTATTAAATTTAAAAAAACAAATTGAAGTTAATGATTAATGGTAAAAGAACCAATTTTGGTTCTTTTTTTTTTATGTCAATAAATATTTATCAACTAAACTATTGACAGAAAATAATTTATATGTGATAATGTTTTCAAGTTGTTATGACAACATGACAACATGACAA
>JBGUER010000034.1:0-20012 GCA_041821285.1 Clostridiaceae bacterium | reverse complement strand
AAAATTGATGTATCAGGTGGTTGGCATGATGCTGGTGACTATGGAAGATATGTTGTACCAGGTGCGAAAACTGTGGCGGATTTATTTCTTTCATATCAATCAAATCCAGGTAATTTTGGAGATGATTTAAAAATACCAGAAAGTTCAAATGGAATTCCTGATATTTTAGATGAGGCTAGGTATGAGCTAGAATGGATGCTTAAAATGCAGGATACAGAAAGCGGCGGAGTTTATCATAAGGTTACTTGTGCTAATTTTCCAGGAGTTGTAATGCCTCAGGATGAAAATGATGAATTGATTATTAGTCCTATTTCTGATGCAGCTACAGGTGATTTTGCAGCTGTTATGGCAATGAGTTATGATAATTTCAAGAATATAGATAAAGAGTTTGCTAATAAATGTTTAGAGAGCTCAAAAAAAGCTTGGGATTATTTAAATAAAAAGTCGTCATTACAAGGATTTGTAAATCCTCCTAAAATAGTAACAGGAGAATATGGTGATTCTAAAGTTACAGATGAGTATTTATGGGCAAGTGCTGAACTTTATAAAGTAACATATGATAAAAAATATGAAAATTTATTAAAAGAAAAATATTCAAATGAATGTTTAGGCTTAGGTTGGGCTGATGTAGGAAGTTATGCTGTATATGCTTATCTTACTACTTCAAACGACAAAATTGATTCAAATTTATTTGATACTATGAAAACTGATTTTATAAAAGCAGCCGATGATATAGTAGAAGTATCTAAAAATGATGGTTATTTTATTTCCATGGGGGACCATTATCCATGGGGAAGTAATATGACTGTTGCTAATAATGCTATGTTATTACAAATGGTAAATAGTATAACTGAGAATTCAGAGTATGTAGAATCTGCCAGAAATCATATGAATTATTTGTTTGGTGTAAATCCTATGTCAATATGTTATTTAACAGGATATGGTACAGTTTCTCCAGTATCTACACACCATCGTCCATCACAAAGTACTAATACAACAATGGTGGGTATGCTAGTTGGTGGGCCAAATAGTGATTTGCAGGATCCCTATGCAAAGGCTGTTTTAACAGGAGAGGCACCAGCAAAATGTTATGTTGATAATTCACAAAGTTATTCATGTAATGAGATTACAATTTATTGGAACTCACCACTTATTTATGTTTTGACAAATAAATAATATTTAATATGTAATAAAAAGTAGTTTTATTAAATGAAAGTATTAAAACTACTTTTTTTATTTTATTGTTTTGGACTCAATAAAATATGTTAAGTATTTTGAAAAGTAATCGATAATAAGGATAAGTAGTAAATAAAGGGAGGATGTATTTATGATTATGGATGCTATTGGAAATAAAGGTGTTAACACGTCAAATTATACCCTTACATGTGATACAAAAAAGTTAGATAGTAAAAATAGTGAAACTAGTGATGGAACAACAAGTCAAGGCATCATAAAAAATTTAGAATGTGATACTTACGTTAAATCCACTGAGGAAGATACGGTTAATTTAATTTATGCTCCTGAAAAAAAGAAACTTTCCTTAGAAGAAGTAAAAACTTTAAAAGCTGAACAGGAAAATGTAAAAGCGGATTTTATAAAGAAATTTATAAGTGATACAATAAGTAATCAGAACAAATTATTTGGAAAATCAAACGAAAGCGTAATTAATGAAATGTCAGAAGAAACTACAGATTTGATTACTAAAATATTCGGATCTGTAGAAAATGCATACCCCGCAATTGAAACTACTGCAGAAGGGGCAGAGAAAGCAATAGGAGAAGATGGAGCATATTCTAAAAATGCGGTAGCAGATCGTATTATGACTATGGCAAAATTCATAGCAGGAGATGATCCAGATAAGTTACAACAAATGAGGGAAGCGGTAGAAAAAGGATTTTCAGAGGCAGGATTAGTTTTTGAAGAAGCGACTAAGAGTGAATTACCCCAAATCTGCAAAGATACATGTACTGAGGTCATGAGAAGGTTTGATGAATTATAGAAAGTTTATTTATGAATTTAGAAAGATTATAATTAAAAATAATGGTTTATTTTCAGAAAGTAAAATTTTTTTATTTACATAAGTAGAAGTATCCAAAAATGATGGTTATTTTATTTCCATGGGGGACCAGTATCCATGGGGAAGTAATATGACTGTTGCTAATAATGACTAGCAAAATGTTATGTTGATAATTCACAAAGTTATTCATGTAATGAGATTACAATTTATTGGAACTCACCACTTATTTATGTTTTGACAAATAAATAATATATAGACTCTTTAGATGAATATTGATATATTGTTGATTTTATGTGATATTGCAAATATACTATTCACAGAAGTTAATTTATTGTGAAAGGATATTCATATGATTTATTTGTTTTTAGCTATATTATGTAGTTCTTCCATTGCGCTTATTTTTAAATATAGTGAAGGAAATGAAATGAACAGGTATGCTGTTACAAGTGCAAATTATTTTACAGCATTTACTGTAAGTTTGTTTATGATATTAGTAAAACCATCAATAAAAATTTACAGAATAAATGTTTCGTTAACTAATTTTATTGATGAATTTAGAAAAATTATATTAGAAAATAATGGTTTGTTTTCAAAAAGTGCTAGTTTTACATGGGCGGTTGTCCTTGGATTGCTTGGAGGCGTGTTTTTCTTTTTATCATTTATTTATTACCAAAAGAGTGTGAAAGAAAATGGAGCATCGCTTTCAGGCACATTTGGAAAGTTAGGGATTTTGGTGCCTATGATTATTTCTATAATTGTTTGGAATGAAATTCCTAAATTGATTCAATGGATTGGAATCTGTTTAGCTTTATTTTCTATTATTTTTGTGAATGTCTCTTCAAACAAAGATAAATCTAGCAATATAACTATTAATTTAACATTAATATTATTATTTTTATTTGGAGGTTTGGCAGAATTTCAAAACAAATTATTTCAGCAATATGCAATAATTCAATATAAAGACGTATTTTTATTTGTTGTATTTATAACCGCTTTTTTCTTAAGCTTATATTTTGTTGTAAAGTCAAGAAAAAAAGTCATGAAAAAGGATTTACTTATAGGAGTTTTAGTGGGAATACCAAATTTATTTTCTTCTTATTTTCTTATAATATCTTTAAGCTTTCTAAAGGCATCTATAGCTTTCCCTATATATAGTGCTGGAAGTATAATAGTTGTAAGCTTAGGAGAATATTTTTTGTATAAAGAAGAATTATCTAAAAAGAATAAAATAACTATAGTTTTAGTGATTTTAGCCTTAATATTAATAAATATTTAAGAAAACAGTTTTAAACTGTTTTCTTTTTTTAAAATTGATTAAACAAATAGGTTTCGTACGAAAGTTTTAGTTGACACTTATGAAACAAAAGTATATCATATATATTATGATAAGTATTAAAGGGGAAAGAATTATGAATCAGCGACATACAAAATTGATTGATATAGTAAGCCAATATAAAAAGATAGAAGTAAATAAATTAGCAGAACTGTTGGAAACATCTCAGGTTACAATCCGAAAGGATCTAGACTATTTATCAGAACGAGGTATTTTGAGAAGAGAACGAGGATATGCTTTATTAAAAAACAAGGATGATATTAATTATCGTATGGCTTTTCATTATGCAGAAAAGCAAAAGATTGCTAAAGCGGCAAGTAATTTGGTGGAAGATGGAGAAACTATTATTGTGGAATCTGGGTCTACATGTGCAATGTTTGTTGAACAACTAATATCTACAAAAACTGGCATTACAATTATTACTAATTCCTCCTATATTGCTAATTTTATTAAAGATAATCTTGATGTAAAAATCATATTATTAGGTGGAAATTATCAAAAGAATACTCAGGCTATGGTAGGACCGATGACTAAAGAATGTGTGAAAAATTTTCATGTAGATAAAATTTTTGTAGGAACGGATGGCTTTTCTAAGGAAGCAGGATTTACTGGTGAGGATTTGATTCGTTCTGATACGGTACGAGCTTTGGCATCTTCTGCCAATCATACTTATGTTTTAACAGAGTCTGTTAAACTAGAATCTGCTAGTGCAATCTCTTTTTTACCTACAGAAAGTGTTTATGAATTAATTACTGATAATAAAATTTCCCAGGAAATTCGGCTATATTTAGAGTCCAAACAAGTTAAAATTCAACTTGTTTAATATAAAAAATTCAAAGAAAAAAGGAGATTATTATGGAATATTTAGTAGATACAGCAAATTTAGAGGTAATAAAAAAATGTGTAGAATATTTTCCTATTACAGGAGTAACTTCTAATCCTAGCATTGTAAAAAAAGAAGGTAAAATTGATTTTATTTCACATATGAATGATATAAGATCCATAATTGGAATGGATAGAACATTACACATTCAAGTTACTGCAACTGACGTAGAAGGTATGTTAAAAGATGCAGATACTATTTTAAAAAAAGTTGATGGTAAAGTTTGCATTAAGGTGCCAGTTACTATGGAAGGTTTAAAGGTAATAAAAAAATTAAAATCTCAGGGAGTTAATGTAACAGCAACTGCTATTTATTCAAAAACACAAGGATTTCTTGCAATGGAAGCTGGTGCTGATTTTATTGCACCTTATTATAATCGTATGGAGAACCTTGGAATTGACTCAGAAGATGTTATTGCTTCATTTGCACAAATGATTAATCAATATGGATATTCTACTAAAATTTTAGCTGCAAGTTTTAAGAATATTGCTCAAGTAGATAAAGCATTTTTAGCAGGTTCTCAAACTGCTACATTAGACCCAGCTATATTAGAAGCGGTAATGGGAATGCCATCTATTCAAAAGGCAGTAGTTGATTTTACAAATGATTGGGAATCAATTTATGGTAATAAGACAATTGCTGATTTAGTTTAATAGTATTAAATTGTTTGAGTTTAATAGTATTAAATTATTTAAATTTAATAAGTAGCAAAATTTTAATTGCCGGTAAAAAACCGGCAATTTTTTTATGGAGATAAGTGGTGATTAAATATTAATTTGTGGTAATATTATATTAGATGAATTTTTATTATATATTAAAGGAGGGTTTTATGAAAATAATAGTAGATACAGCGAATTTTAAGGAATTTCCATTATTAAAATTAAAAGAGGACTTTAGTGATGTTGAATTTGTATTTGAAAAAAATCCAGATAAAATAAAAGAAGAGATAGAGGATGCAGATGCGATTATATGTATGAAATTATCTAATGAAGCGTTAGATAAGGCAAAGAAACTTAAATGGATACAAGCTACTACAGCAGGAGTTGATTTTTGGCCTATTGAAAAATTAAATGATAAGGGGATAATACTAACTACAGCTAGAGGTGTACATAAGTCCCATATATCTGAATATGCAATATCTATGATGATAATGTCCTCTAGAAATATACATAATTTTATTTTGCAAAAGAAAAGCAAGAAAATGATGTGGTTAGGTAAAGGTCAAGATGAAATTAGTGGTAAAAAATTAGGTATAATAGGATTAGGTTCTATAGGAAAGGAATTAGCAAAAAAAGCTGATTTTTTAGGCATGGATGTTTATGGAGTAAAGAGAACTGTTGAAAAGGTAGATTATGTAAAAAAAGTATTTGATCAAGATAATATGGATTGGATATTTGAAAATTGTGACTATATTATAAATTTACTTCCATATACAAAAGATACATTTAGCTTAATAAATAAAAAATATTTTGATATGGTTAAACCAACTAGCACTATGATAAATATAGGTAGAGGAAAAACTGTAAATGAAGAGGATTTATATATTGCACTTAAAAATAAACAAATGAAACTTTATATTTCAGATGTTTTTGTTGAAGAACCATTGCCTGAGACTAGTCCATTATGGGATTTAGATAATATTATAATAACTCCACATATTGCTGGTCCCAATGCGAATTATTCTAAAAAACTTTATGAAGTAATAAAGCCTAATATAGAGTCATTTATAAATAGTAATGAATTAAATAATAAATATGATTTAAAAAAGGGTTATTGATTTATTTGGTATTAGTGTATGTTAAAAATTAAAATATATAGAGTGAAAGTAAATAAAGCGCTGTTAGGCGCTTTATTTACTTTAGTTTCAAATCGGTTGAAACTACATCCTTAGCTGCTAAAGAAAGTTTTCGTTATCTTATATATTTACCTAATGTTATTCTAGTTATCATATCTACACACTATTTTCCTTTTACCATGTATATTATTAGTAATATTTCACTTATAATGTTAAAAATATAACAAATAGAAAAACTTTCTTTTATAACCAATATAGTATAACTTTTTGACTTTATATTTTGAAATATGCATATACATAGGTTTATTAAAGTAGATTTTTATATATTAATTAGAGGTTAATTTATTGAAAGATATATGTGCAAAGTGTTGAAAAATATTAATTTTTATGATAACATAATATATATATTGTTAAAATAATAACAATTATTACTAAAACAAATGAGGAGGACAAAAATGTTAAGAGTTATAATTGCACCAAGTAAATATGTTCAAGGATACGGAGAATTAAAAAACATTAAAGATCATACTAAAAATTTAGGTAAATCTTTTTTTATAGTTGCTAGTTCTAATGGAATAAAAAGAACAAAACCAGTTATAGAAAAAAGTTATGAAGGTGAAGATGCAAAACTTGTATTTGAAACTTTTAATGGTGAATGTTGTAAAGAAGAGATAGATAGATTAAGAGAAGAAGTAAGAAAAAATGAATGTGACGTAATAATTGGTATAGGTGGAGGAAAAATATTTGATACAGTTAAAGCAGTAGCTTACTATGAAAATATTCCTGTAGTTATAATGCCAACTATAGCATCCACAGATGCACCATGTAGTGCTTTATCAGTAATATATACTAAAGAAGGAGTATTTAGTGAATATCTAGTACTTCCAAAGAATCCTGATTTAGTTTTAGTAGATACAGCAATAATAGCAAAAGCACCATCTAGACTTTTAGTTGCAGGTGTAGGAGATGCATTAGCTACTTTCTTTGAAGCTAGAGCTTCCAAACGTGCTAGTGCTTCAAATATGGCTGGTGGAAAAGTTTCTAAAACTGCATATGCTTTAGCTGAACTTTGCTATAATACTTTATTAGAAGATGCCCTTAGAGCAAAATTAGCAGTGGAAAAGGGAGTTTGTACACCTGCAGTTGAAAACATTGTAGAAGCTAACACATATTTAAGTGGAGTAGGCTTTGAAAGTGGCGGAATAGCTGCAGCTCATGCTATACATAATGGATTTACAGTTTTAGAAGAATGTCATCATTTATATCACGGTGAAAAAGTTGCTTTTGGAACAATAGTTCAGCTTGTTATGGAAAATACTTCAGAAGAGGAATTAGAAGAGGTTATTCTATTATGTCTTGATTTAGGACTTCCAATAACATTAGCAGATATGGGAATAAAAGAAGTTAAAGAAGAGGATATAATGAGAGTTGCAAAGGCCGCTACTGTTGAAGGTGAAACTATTCATAATATGCCATTTAAAGTAACACCAGAAGATGTATATGCTGCTATATTAGCTGCAGATGCACTAGGTAATCTTTATAAATAATAATAAATAGAATAAATTAGTTAAAAGAGGCTATTTAATAGGAGAAAAAAATCTTCTAATTAAATAGCTTCTTTTAGATAAAATAGAAGGGAAAAAAGTAGACGAGGTGGAAATGGAAACTAAGATTATAACAAAGGATTCATTTATATAAAAATTAATAATATAAAAATTAATAATATAAAATTATTGAAAATGTATAAATATCAGTTTAAGATATAATTAAGTTATATAAACTTGAGTTTATATTTTAATATTCTTTAATATTTATATGGAAAGGAAGGTATATATGAAAAAAAGAGTTGTTCTTATTATGACAGACACTACTAGAAAAGATATGTTAGGGTGTTATGGAAATAAAAAAATGATTACTCCCAATATTGACAAATTGGCAAAAGAAGGGATAAAATACGAAAATGCATATACAGCTCAACCAGTATGTGGTCCTGCGCGTTCAGCAATTTTTACAGGATTATTTCCACATGCTAATGGGATGGTAACAAATTGTGTAGCATTAGGTGCAAATATTAAGACTGTAGGTGAAAGGCTAACTGATCAAGATGTTCATTGCGCATACGTAGGAAAATGGCATTTAGATGGAGGCGACTATTTTGGGTTAGGAAAATGCCCAGAAGGTTGGGATCCAAAATATTGGTATGATATGAAATGTTATATGGAGGAATTAACAGAAGAAGAAAGAGTTAAATCTAGAAAATCAGAAACATCTTATAGTGATGATATGAATGAAGAATTCACATATGCGCATAGATGTTCTAATAGAGCAATGGATTTTTTAGAGAAAAATAAAGAAGAAGAGTTTTTCCTAACTGTATCTTACGATGAACCACATGGCCCTAGTTTATGCCCATCACCGTATAATACCATGTATACAGGTTTTAAATTTGATGATAATCCTAATTTTGTTGATGATTTAAGTAAAAAGCCAATGTTTCAAAGTTTATGGGCAGGAGAAGATTTATTAAAAGGAAAAGAAGAAATTAATAAATCATCTAAAGCATTGTCATTGTTTTTAGGGTGCAATACTTTTGTAGATTATGAAATTGGAAGGGTAATAGAAAAAATAAATAAATATGTACCAGATGCGTTAGTAATATTCACTTCAGATCATGGAGATATGCTAGGTGCACATAGATTGCAACAAAAGAATGCAACAGCGTATAAGGAAGTGGCAAATATTCCACTTATAATAAGGGGGGGGGAAGTTGATAAAACAATTAGTTATCCAGCATCTCATATTGATTTAGTCCCTACAATATTAGATTATATGGGAAAAGATATTCCACTTTTTTTAGATGGTAAAAGCATGCTGCCACAAATATATGATTCAAAACTTAAATTGAATGATTCTGTTTATACTGAGTTTACTAGGTATGAAGTAGATCATGATGGATTTGGTGGTTTACAGATGATGCGTGCAATTATTAGAGAAAAATATAAATTAGTTGTTAATTTATTGGATTTAGATGAGTTTTATGATTTAGAAAAGGATCCTTTTGAAGTAAATAATCTAATTGAAAACCTTGAATATTGTGAAATTAGAAATGAAATGCATGAGGAATTATTAGAAAATATGGACAAGACAAGAGATGTTTATCGAGGATATCAATGGGCAGTTCGTCCATGGAGAAGTGATAAAAAACCTACATGGAATAATTCGGGATATACAAGGCAAAGAGAGAATGAGGAATATGAACCAAAACAATTGGATTATGACACAGGACTACCAATGGTTTCAGCAGTTAGGTTTAAAGCACTTAATGATGTAAAAAAATAACCTAGAGGTGAAACTATATTTTTTTTATATATTATTTTCCATATGTTGTTGTAAAAATAAAGGAATACTTTCATAAAAGAAATCAGTAAAGATTTTAATAAAATTTTCTTCGCTTTCAGGTAAAACACCTAAAGATTGTTGAATTGCCAGTCCATCTAATGAAGCCACTAATATTGATGCCATAGATTTCTTTAATTTTTCATTTTCTATATCAAAAGCATAGTAATATAAATCAGCCACTTTATTTATTATGCTTTCATAATTTTCTTTGTATTTTTCTTTTCTTGGTCCATCTTTAGAGATTACATCACTAATTAATAAAATACTTAATTTTTGTTCTTCTATTTTTAATAGGCGATTAGCTATTTGATGTTCTATTTCTAATAAAAGGTCCTGTTGTTTTTTTAATTTTGTTTCATGCATTTCTGAAATTTTATGAATAAAATGTATGGAATGATTCATTACGTCTAGTAATAATTCATCTTTATTTTTATAATAGTAATATATTGCGCCAGTAGTTAATCCAGCATTTGCTGCAATTTCTCGAACAGTGGCTTCTTCAACGGATTTCTCTGTAAAGACTTTTATTGCAGATTCAATAATTATATTTTTCTTATTTTTTTTCGCATTATCATCCATAACAACCTCTTAAATAATTTAATGAAATTTTTTTATTAGTCTACATTATATCATAATATTTATATCTAAAAAAGTTAATAAGCTTTTATGTTTTATTGTTGACAATTAAGATTTGTAAAGATACGCTATATATTAGATGGGCAAATTTAAAATTAGTTAAAGGGGGATTTTTTATGAGGTATCAGATACGTCAAAAGGTATTTAGTTTTGGAGATAATTATACTATTAAGGGTGATAATGATGAACCTTGTTTTATTGTAAAGGGGAAAATTTTATCTATTGGGGATAAGTCATCTATTCAAGATTTACAGGGTAATGAGCTTTTTTATATAGAACAAAAGGTATTTAGATTATTACCAGAATATCATATTTTTGAAAATGGTAATCATGTTGCAATGGTTAAAAAAGAATTTACTTTTTTTAGACCTAGATTTATTATTGAAAGTCAGTATGGAAATTACAACATAGACGGAGATTTGTTTGGTTATAACTATCAAATATTAAAAAATGGTGTAGAAGTTGTTGTTATAAATAAAAGATTCTTCGCTTTTTCAGATACATATGGTGTAGATATTGAAAACGGAGAAAATCAGGCATTTTTATTAGCTATGGTTATTGTAATAGATCAGGTTATTCATGATAATAAAAATAATAATAACTAAATTTGAAATATAGAAAGCTAAATGAATAATTCATTAGTTTTCTATTTTTTTATTAGAAAATAAGTGAATTTTTTATATGAAATAAAGAGATTTTATGTTTTACTAATATAGTAAGAGTGTTATATAATTTTATTGCTATGTTTATATTATTATGTTTCAGATAAAAAGTGCACAGAAAAAATAAGAAGAAAGTGGTGTATATTATTGTTTAAAAAAAATATGTTCAATAAATTCTTAAAAATTTTTATTATAATTATAGTAATACCAATTATTGTAGTAAATGTAGGTTTAAATAGTGTATATAAATCTATATTATTAAAGGAATATTCAAAAAAAAATCAAGAATTAGTAAAACAAACATCATTAGATATTTATGATGAATTAAAGACATCAAATTTATCAGCGGCAACTGTAGCAAATGATTCGGATTTTATGTATTTATTAAATTCTTGGAATAATAGTAATGATAATTATGATAAATTTAATATATCTAAAGAAATAGACGACAAATTAAATTATATTTTTAGTTATAATAGCAGTATTAAATCTATAATATTTTTCTTTGAAGATAAAGGGTATTATTCATTTAAGAAACCTTTATATAGGGATGAAGATGATGTAAGAGAAGAAAATTGGTACAAAGAAGCATATAAATCTCCTAATAAAGTGCAAAATCTTAATTTATATAAAATTAATTCTGATAGTGATGAAAAAGGTTATATTTCAGTTGCTATAAGTCCATCCACAGCTAAGTATAGCAATGTTGAAATGATTTATTTTGAATATGCAACAAATATGTTTGATGGGATATATTCAAAATATAATAATGAATATGGAAACTTTATTATTGTTGATGATATGGGAGACGTTATTATAAACGGTAAAAATAACCTAGAATTTAATCAAGAGCAATTAAAAAATATTATTAATAAAAAAGAAGAAGAATTCACTCAAATAATAAATAGTGATAAATATAATATCAGTAAAAGTAATATAAAAAATTCCAATTGGTATCTTATAAATATTACTAATTATAATAAATTAACCAGTGATGTAAATGATGTTTTTAAAGCCTTTATATCAATCTATATTTTAATAATATTACTATTTATTATTTTCCTATTAATGTTTTTTAATGGCATAGTAAAACCAATTGATAGTCTGGTTTTTAAGATGAAAAATATAGAAAGTTTAGATTTCAATAACGAGATTGAGATAGATGGAACAATGGAAATATTAGAATTAAAAAAATCCTATAATAAGATGATAAAAAGAATAAATATTTTAGTAAAAGAAAAAGATATAAAAGAAAAAGAAAGAAGAGAAGAGGAAATAAAAGCGCTACAATCACAGATAAATCCACATTTTCTATATAATACTTTAAATTCTGTTAGACTGATGGCTATGATGTCTAATGTGAAATCTATTGAAAATATGATAGAAGCCTTTATGAAACTCTTATCTGCTACGTACAAAAGTACAAGTCCTTATGTAAGTTTAGAAGAAGAGATAGAAAATACAAAAAATTATATTAAAATAATGAAAGTTAGATTTGGTGATGATATATCTGTTAGATGGGATATTGATGACAATACAAAAGAATTGTTTGTATTTAAGTTAATGCTTCAACCTATAGTAGAAAATTCAATGTTGCATGGATTAAGTAATCTAGACAGAAAAGGTGAGATATTAATAAAAACATATATAGAAGATGATTTTTTAATTATAGAAGTATTGGATAATGGAGAAGGCTTAAATGAAGAAGATATTATTGGACTACTTAATGGAAGCAAGAAGAATAAGCGTGCTTTTAATAATATTGGTATATCCAATATAAATAAAAGAATAATACTTAACTACGGTGATAAATATGGACTTAAAATAAAAAGTAAAAAGCAAGAATATACTTGTGTAAGTTATTATTTGCCAATAATTAAAAGTGTTGGGGAGGAGTATTAGTGTATAAAATTCTTTTAGTGGAAGACGAACCCTTAGTAAGACTTGCTATAAAATCATTAGTTGATTGGAATAAAAATAATTTCGATGTTACATATGAAGCTTCAAATGGTAAAAAAGCGTTAGATATATTAAAAGACAACAAAGATATAGATATAGTTTTAACCGATATAAACATGCCAGTTATGGACGGATTGGAATTGATTAAGGAAATAAAATTGATGGGATTAAATTGTGAAATAGTAGTTTTAAGTGCGTATGATGATTATGAAATCGTTAGAAAGGCTTTTAAATATGGTATAAATGATTACATTTTAAAAAATGAAATGAAGCCGGATAATATATTAGAACTATTTATAGATATAGTTAAGCAAAGAAATGAAAATGTTGATAATTATAAGGAAAAATCAAGATGGAAAAAAGAATATATAAAAAAATTATTAGATGGCAATCAGATATTAAATACTCAATTTAATATGGATGATAATGTGAGAATCATACCAAATAATATATGCGTAGCATATTTGTTAATTGATAATTTCAAAGAAATTGAAACCAAGTATAAAGAGGATTCGTTAAAGACTTTTGTAAATTCAATTGCAAATGCTATAGAACAAGTTTTAATAAAATTTGGACAGGGTGAAGTTATTTCTTTGTATCCAGAAGAGTACGTTGTTATTTTTTCCTCGGAAAACAATAGCGTGGCAAATGTTATAAGTTCAATTAATAATATTATTTCAAGTATTAGATATTCACTTTTAAATTACTTAAATATAAGTGTTACAGTAGGAATTAGTAATGTTTTAGATGGTTATGAAAATATAGAAAATTTATTTAAGAAAGCGGAAAAATATGCAAGACTTAGATATGTTCTTGGTAAAGGTAAGAATATATCTAAATCAGATACAGATTTATTAGAAACTAATATTGAAAAAAGATATATGAAAATACTAAAAATAAGAGGGGAAAAGGATGGAATTAGTAATGCTTTAAATGCATTGGACGAGGATCTATATTTAAATAATATAGAAAGAGTATTTGATATTATAAAAAAATTTAATGAAAAAAGAATAGAAGATATACACATATATTATTTAGAATTATATGTCCTAATAGTAGAAAATATGGAGAAAGATTATATTGAAAATATAGATATTATAGAATCAATATCGAATTTTGAGACTAAGAAAGAAATTGATAGTTGGTTTAAAAATTTATCAAGAAAAATATTTCTAAATTACAAACAGTGGAATTCAAATGATGAAATAAATATTATTAGAAAATCAAAACAGTATATTAAGATTAATTATAATAAAAAAATAAACTTAGAAGATGTTAGTACGTCAGTTGGTTTAAGTAAAGGATATTTTTCTAAATTATTTATGGATATCACTGGTGAAAATTTTACTATGTATGTAAATAAAATAAGAATAGAAAATGCTAAAAAAATGTTATTGAATTCCAATTTTAAAATTTATGAAATAAGTGAAAATATAGGTTTTACGAATGTAGAGCATTTTAGTAGAACTTTTAAGAAAATAACAGGAATGAGCCCCAAGGAATTTCAAATGAAGTGAAATACATCATAAAATATTGAAAAATATCATGTTGTACGTTTACATTTGAAATTATAATAATAATATAATAAAGATTGAGGGGGATAAAAAATGAAAAAATCAATTTATAAAAAAGTATCAATTTTACTTACAGTATTAATGGCTACATCAGCATTATTTGTAGGATGCGGAACTAGTAGTACAGATGATGGTGAGGAAAAAGTAACTTTAAATTATTTAATGTTCGATGATTTTGAGTATAATTACGTAACTGAAACTGTTGACTTAAATAAAGAATATCAAAAGACACATCCAAATGTAACTATAGAGTTTGAAAAATCAAAAGACAGTACAGAATTTCAAAAGACATTAAAAATAAGGAATTCAGCTGATGAATTGCCTGATATTATGGCAATAAAGCCATTTATGTTAGCAAGTTATGTAGATGTATTAGCAGATTTAACTGATACTGAAGCTGCAAAAAATAACACTTACGCTGATCAATACGCAGTGGAGGGAAAAATTGTAGGAGTTCCAACGTCTTGTTTCTATGAATTTGTTTATTATAGAAAAAGCATATTTGAAAAATATGACTTAGAAATTCCTCAAACATGGGATGAGTTTATAGATGTAGCTAATACAATTAAAGAAAAAGGTGAAGTTGTTCCAATATTATTAGGTGCAAAAGATGCATGGACAGATTACCCATACAATGAGTATATGCCACTTTTAGAATCAGGTAATGGAGCTTATTGGAATGAAATGGCTACAATAGATGAACCATTTAGCGAAGGAATGCCATTTAATACTGCTTACAAAAAAATTCAAAAATTATATGATGAAGATGTATTTGGAGAAGATCCACTAGGAGTTGGTAATGACCAAGTTACAGCGAAATTTAATGCTGGCGAAGGTGCTATGATAGCTTCTGGTCAATGGTTTGCTGCAAAACTTGATAGTACTGATGATGTGGGAGTATTCTTTTTACCAGCTAGAGATACAGAAGATTCTACACTTTACGCCACTGTTATGGCAGATTTATTTCTTTCAACTCCAAAAGATGGAGAAAATAAAGATGCATCTATAGAATTTATCAACTGGTATTTATCAAGTGATTATTATGAGACATATTTAGGAGAAAAAGGTATTGACTCACCAATGGAAGGCGTTGAAGTATCTAATGACTTTATAAATCAAGCATTTGATACTATGGATCCAACTTTTATAGTTGTTGATGGTGGAAATAGTGAATTTACAAGAATACAAAATGCTATTAATTTTAATGTTAAAGAATTAGGACAAGAAATGTTGCTTGGACAAGATTTCGATGAAATGATGGATAAGCTAAATGAACAATGGAAAGAAGCTAAAAATACAAAATAAAATATTTATATTGAAAGCTATTGAATTTCAATAGCTTTTAATATTTCAAAAGCTTAAGGAGGAATTATGGATTCGATAGAAAAACAAAAAAGAATTACTATATTTACGTTGTTGTTTATACCTCTTATATTATTAGGCCTTTTTGTAATATATCCAACTATTAAATTAATTAATTTAAGTTTTACAAATTGGAATGGTATTTCAAGTTCGGTTAATTATGTAGGGATAGATAATTATAAAACTATAATTACAGACTCTCCTAATGTTTGGTTGAGTTTGAGAAATAATGCAACATATTTCGCAATACATTTACTTTTTATACCAATTGAATTATTTGTAGCATTTTTATTAGATAGAGCTATGAAAGGTGTTAAATTTTTCAAAACAATAGTATTTATGCCATATATTATAAATGGTGTTGCAGTATCTTATATGTTTGCTATGTTATATAGCTCTGATGGCGGAGCATTAAATGGTATATTAAATTTATTTGGTTTTGCCTCTGTTAAATGGCTTAGTGATATAAGTATAGTTAATTTTTCACTAGTCGGAGTTTCACTTTGGAAATTTAGTGGTTTTCATATAGTATTATTTTTAGCTGGTATTCAGTCTATTCCGCTTGATATGCTAGAAGCAGCTACAGTAGATGGTGCTAATATATTTCAACAATTTTATAAAATTGTTTTACCTAATATAAAAACTGTAATTTCACTAGTTTTATTTACAAATGTAACTGGAGCACTTCAAGTATTTGATATTCCATTTATCATGACTAGTGGTGGACCGGGTCATGCATCTAGTACGTTTACTTTATATACAATAGAAACGGCATTTACCTACGATAAATTTGGTATGGCGTCGGCAATGGCAGTAATTTTAATGCTTATAATTATATGTGTAAGTTTTGTTCAAAATAAATTAGTAAATAGGGGGGAAGAGTAAATGGAGGCTAGTTTAAAACCAAAGAGAAAAAAGATAAGTATATTTCCTATTTTTTACTATTTGATATTTACTATTATAACATTAATAGTAGTACTGCCTATATTAATTGTTATTTTTGCATCATTTAAAACAAGTACGCAATTAGGAATTGATTTCCCTCTAAAACCTCCTACAAGTTTATTTTTAGATAATTATAAGGATGTATTTGAAAATGGACATATATTTATTGGTTTAAGAAATATATTAATATTAGTAGGTATGACTTTAGTTGTAAATTCTCTTATTTCAACTATGGTAGCTTATACTATGAGTAGGTTTGAGTTTAGGTTTAAAAAAGTAATTATAGCAGCTTTTATGGTTGCAATGATGGTACCTACAACAATAACAGAAATAGCAAGATTTGGAGTTATAAATAATTTAGGCTTATATAATACTATTTTTGCACCGTTAATTATTTATGCAGGAGCAGATTTAACACAATTATATATATATATGCAATATATGAAACAAATACCAAAATCCATAGATGAAAGTGCTATGATAGATGGTTGTTCGTATATAGGAATATATTGGAAAATAATATTTCCTATTATAATTCCTGCAACTGTAACTTTAGCTATATTAAAAGCAGTTACTGTTATGAATGATATGTATGTACCGTATTTATACATGCCATCAAGAAATTTGAGAACATTAACTACTACGCTTATGGCATATAGTAATGCGCAAACAGGCTCAGTAAGTAATTTGAGTGCTGCAGTAATAATTACAATGATACCAACTGTGTTAATATTTCTATTTTTACAGAAATTCATATTTAAAGGCATAGTGGCAGGTGCAATAAAGGAATAAATTGAAGATCTAGTGTATTTAAGAGGTGATATATATGAAAAAAAATGTTCTTCTGATACTTACTGACCAACAAAGAAAAGATTCACTTGGATGTTATGGAAATCCTATTATAAATACACCATCTTTAGACAAATTGTCTGAAGATGGTGTTAGATTTAATAAGTGTTATGTAGCTAATCCTATTTGTATGCCTAATAGGCTTTCTATTTTTACGGGTATGTATCCAAGAAACCATGGATTGTGGACAAATGGACTGCTTTTAAACCAGGAACTTAGAACATTAGCTTCAGAACTTAGTGATAATGGCTACGAAACCGCAAGTTTTGGAAAAATTCATTTTGAACCATATGGAGCTGATGCGGACAGTGGGAGCATGGAATCTACAGCGTACTGGGAACAAAGAAAAAACAATATTGACTGGTTTGGACCATATTGGGGATTTAATCATGTTGAATTAACTATAGGACATACAAATCCGGTGGCTCATTATATAAAATGGTTTGAAGAAAATGGAGGAACTCCTGAAATGCTTACAGTTGAAAAAGTTACTGGTGCTATGATGTCAGGAGTAAGGAATATTCCTAAAGAATTACATGATTCTAATTTTGTATCAAATAGAACTGTTGAGTTTATAAAAAAACGAGATAAGAATAAACCATTTTTTGCAGTAGCAAGTTTTCCAGACCCTCATCATCCATTTGACCCACCAAGAGAATGTGCTAAAAAGTATGCTAATAAAAAAGTGGTAGCACCTATTGGGTCAAGAGAAGATTTGAATACAAGACCTGAACATTATAAGAAGCATTTTAAAGGTGGATGGCATAGAAAAGGGGATATTCCTGAAACAAGACCAAATGGAGTAGGCCCTGAACATGAACATGAGATAATTGCTAATACTTATGCTATGGTAGATTTAATAGATGAAAATATAGGTAAGATTACAAAATATTTAGAAGAAGAAAATCTTATAGAAGATACTATTATAATATTCACATCTGATCATGGGGAATTGCTTGGAGACCATGGATTATGGTATAAAGGACCATTCTTTTATGATGGTCTTGTAAATGTTCCTCTTATTGTGAGTTGTCCAGGATTTATCAGTCCATACGAATCTAATGCATTAATTTCATCTGTAGATATATTTCCAACAATATGTGATTTAATTGATGTTCAAATACCTAACTATGTAGTTGGAGTTTCTCACAAAGAACATTTATTTAATCATTCAATAGAAAATAGAGATAAATGTCTTATAGAATATAGAAATGGATATGGAAGTAATGATTGTTCATCTAAAGTTCTTGTTACAAAAGATTATAAATATGTGCGTTATCAAAATGGAGAAAGTGAACTTACGGATATAAAGAAGGATCCAGAAGAAAAAATTAATGTAGCGCATGATAGTAAATATGCTGAAATTACTAATAAAATGAATGAATGTTTGCTAGATGAAATTTTATCAACAGAGAATAAATATCCAGAGCAATTAAGTTTGGCTTAAGATTAATAGCTATAATAATTTATGGGGTGATTTAAATGTCAAAAAAGACAAATATAATATTTTTCTTTTCAGACCAACAGAGATGGGATACAGTAGGTTGTTATGGACAGAAGCTTGATGTAACACCAAATCTTGATAAAATGGCAGAAGAGGGAGTTCGTTTTGAAAATGCATTTACATGTCAACCAGTATGTGGACCAGCAAGAGCTTGTCTTCAAACTGGAAAATATGCTGAGGAAATAGGATGTTATAGAAATGCTATAGCACTGCCTATGGATGAAAAAACAATAGCCCATTGTTTTAAAGAAGTAGGGTATGAAACTGCATATATAGGAAAATGGCATTTAGCATCAACAGATGATATTGATAAATATGAAATAAAAGCAGTTCCATATGAGAGAAGAGGTGGATGGGAATATTGGGTAGCAGCAGATGTTCTTGAATTCACATCTGATGGATATGGTGGATATATGTATGATGGAAATTATAATAAAAGAGAATTTAAAGGATATAGAGCAGATTGTACCACTGATTTTGCATTAGAATATCTTGAAAATAGATACCAAGGAAATGTTGGAGATAAAGATAAGCCTTTTGCTTTATTTATTTCATATATTGAGCCTCACCATCAAAATAATCATAATAGGTATGAAGGTCCTGTTAATTCAAAAGAAAAATTCAAGAATTTTCAAGTTCCTGGTGATTTAGAAGGAACAGAGGGAGATTGGAGAGAGAATTATCCTGATTATTTAGGAAGTTGTAATAGTCTTGATTATAATTTAGGAAGAATAAGAGAAGAAGTTAAGAAGCTTGGAATAGAGGATGAAACACTTATTGTATATACAAGTGATCATGGAACACATTTTAGAACAAGAAATAATGAATATAAACGTTCATGTCATGAATCAAGTATTCATATACCAATGGTAGCATATGGCCCAGGGTTTAAAGGTGGAAAGGAAATAAAAG
This sequence comes from Clostridiaceae bacterium, assembly GCA_041821285.1. GTDB lineage: Bacteria > Bacillota > Clostridia > Clostridiales > Clostridiaceae > JAJBWD01. Next base: position 182 of record JBGUER010000034.1, on the reverse strand, counting down.
AACTAGTAAGTTTAATAGATGTACCACCTACATTATTAAAGGAAGCAGATATTGAAAAACCTGAATATATGAAAGGAAGACCACTTCAAGAAGTAGTTAATGGTAATTGTAGTGACTGGCCTAAAGAAGTATTTTTACAGATAAGTGAAAGCCAAGTAGGAAGAGCTATACGAACCGATAAG
>JBGUER010000033.1:0-20557 GCA_041821285.1 Clostridiaceae bacterium | reverse complement strand
GGATTATAATAATTAGTTATATTTTAATAAGCATAAAATATAAGCTCTCATTTTTATAAATGGGAGCTTTTAAATTACAATAAAATATTTCCTGGGGAAAACAATATCTACAAATATATATTATTTGTGCAAAAATCAAAATAAGTATTAGTTATGTGTTTTTCTTTTTTAAGCATGGGATATAGTACGGGTGGCTTATTTAATATAACAGATAAAAAGCAAATAGGAGAGTCATATTATTTTTATGTCAAGAAATCTGATGTTAACCTTGTTGAAATTAAATGTACTAAGAAAACATACGAAAACTTAATTATTAATAAGGATGTATTGTATACAATGGAATATAGATGGCTTAATTATAAGGATGATGAAGGTGTTCTCAAAAGTATTGATACAAAAGACTTTATTGATAATAGGCGATAGTTTCGCCATGCAATAAAGAAGTATCAACAAGGAATTTAGGGGATATATAAGAGCACTTCCAAGTCAAGCAAACTCACGAAAAAAAGAATATGAAATTACTAAAGTGTCTTGATCGTAATGAAAAATCAGGAATGGTGTACCATTATGATAAACAGTTAATTGGAGATTATGATATACCAGAAACTAAAGAAGAAATTATTAGATTGATTTTAAATGAGAAATAAGATTTTAGAATAATATTGGGTATTTGTAGGTGAATATGGTATTCTTTAATTATATTATAATATTGGGATTAATTTTATACAGTCTTGATACATTAATTTCTATATGGGCTAAGCAATATTTTAATGTAGCTTTTCATGTTTTTGCCATTTATAAAATTATTAAAGGGTATAATGCACTAAATGTATTAAATAAATTAGAAATGAATATAGCAGAAAAAATAGATGAATGAGGATTAGGAGTAGATAATATGAACATAGCAATTTGTGACGATTTAAAAGTAGAACGAGATGCTTTGCGAGAGTATATAAAAAAATATATAAGCTATGCTGAAGTATTCGAATATGAAAATGGAAATGAGCTTTTAAACCAGCATAAAAGAAATCGTTATGATCTAATTTTTCTAGATATTGTAATGCCTGTTATAAATGGTATGGAAGTTGCCGAAGGTATTCGGGAATATGATAAAAAAACCCCTATTGTATTTTTAACAACTTCGGAAGAATTTGCGGTGAGGAGTTATCGAGTATCTGCTTTTGATTATCTTTTAAAGCCAATTAATAAAAAGGAAATGCAGAATTGTCTCATGAGGTTCATTGATTCAAAAATCGATATACGATCAATTATAGTTAAGGTAATGGGGGTTGATATAAAAATCTGTATCAGTAATATTTTGTACCTGGAAAGCAATTTACATAAGATTACATTTCATTTGGTAGGTAAACGTAAGATTGAAGTAACTGCCAAGTTAAGTGATTATGATAGACTGATAGAAAACTTCAACTTTTGCCGTTGTCACAAAAGTTATATCGTTAATATTAAGCATATCAGCAGTATTTTCGGTGATGAATATACAATGACAAATGGTGATAAAATTAAGATTTCAAGGCAATATTTTAGTAATGCAAAGAAAGCATATTTTGATTATGTGTTCTCAGAAGATGCTAATGATAATTAATTAATTAATTTAAAAAGAATGGAGAAAAAATATGCTAGATATACTGAATTATATTTCGGTAACGATTTACGGTGTTCTTATTATGCTATTTCTTTGTAATATCAAAAGAAGTTATAAAAATATAGTGGTTGTCATTGTTTTTACATTTCTGATAAGTTTTGAACAACTTATGGTTTATATCAATTTTGATATGGAAATGTGCCATAAAATATATCCGTTTACAGTACATTTTCCACTCTTAGTATTATTTATTTTCTTTTATAAAATTCCTATTTTAGATTCTGTTTTTGCGTTAATGACTGCTTATGTGCTTACAACTCCGAGAAAACTTATAGGTGATTTGGTAGGCATGGCTTTTAATGGTAATCAAGTGATAGGTGTAGTGACTCAAATGATTGTATCCATTCCTCTTTTGATACTTGTTTATATATTCTTAAAACCAAATGTAAGAATAATGTTTAGCAAATTTAGAAGAGAAAGTAGGTTCCTTGTTATTTTACCCATTTTTTATTATTTATCATCATATATAGCTACTGTATTTACCGATATTATTTACTGGAGAGATATGAATGTTATTGGGATTATAGCAACGGGGACTGCTATTTTGTTTTATTATTTTTTGATTATTTATTTTAGAGAGATAACTGAAAAATTGAACTTGCAATATGAGCAAAATATATTAAAGATTCAGGTAGAAGCAATTAAAGAGCAAATTGTTAATCTTCGACAAAACGAGTTTGAGACAGTTACTTACCGTCATGATATGCGTCATCATTTTCTTGTAATATTATCAATGCTTTGTGATGGTAACATTAGTGAGGCAGAAATTTATACGAAAAGTATGAGCGACTTATTTGTGGGAAGCAATCAAACATACTATACCGAAAATGTGGTTACCAACGCTGTTTTAGGTGCGTATATAGAAAAAGCAAAAAAAAGAAAGCTTGATATAAGTTGTAAAGCAGTTATGCCAAAATATTTACATATTGACGAAATAGAGTTTTGTGTAATACTCTCAAATTTGCTTGAGAATGCGGTGCAGAATGCAAGCGATAGGCTAGACGTATCAATTATTCAAAATAAAGGACAACTATGTGTAAATATTGAAAATAACTATAAAGGAAAAATACAAAAGGATAAAAATGGTGAGTATTTATCCACAAAACCAAACGGAAGCGGCATAGGATTAAAAAGTGTAAAAACAGTTGTGGATAAAAGAAAAGGTGTTATGGAAATAAGTGATGATAATAATATTTTCAAAGTTCAAGTTGCTATAAATAATTATTAATATAAGATATGTTAAATTTCTATGGATTAAGATTTTGTTCTGATCCATAGATTTTTTTGTTCAATTATTTTATTCTAGAATATCATTAATTTTTGCATAGACAATTAACTTAATATTAGAGAACAAGATACAGTTCGACAGGTTATGCTATATTCATGCAAGTTATGCATTTTGGATTGATTAATATTAGAAGCTCACTTAAAATGGTGAAAACTATCTTTAGTGGGGGGGCGAAAAAAATGAATTGTTATCTCAATCTCAAGCAACAGAAAGTATCGAAGAACAAGCAATATGTAAAGATGCGAAACAGATACAACGGTAAAAAATGCTTACGAATGGTAAGCTGTATAGCAGGAGGGGTGAACATTAAAAAGTGAATAATTTTAAAGGAGAAACTTACATGAAAAAACGAATTTTAAGCTTCTTGCTGGTAATGTGTATGTTATTTAACATATTGCCTATGAATGTTTTAGCAAACGATACTCTTTGGGGTGATGTGAATGGGGATAATCATATAAACCTAAAGGATGTTCTTGCACTAAAGCAATATGTAGCTGGATATGAAAACGACATTGACAAGATAGCGGCTGATATAAATGGTGACGGGGATATTAATGAAGATGATATGATATCAATGAAAAAACATATTGCCGGTTGGAATATAAATCTTGCCCCAGAATTATATATAATATCTTTTAATTCTAACGGAGGTTCTTCTGTTAGTTCTGTTAAGGTTACAAATGGTGAGATGATTTCTAAAGTACCAACTCCGGAAAAAGACAACGCGATTTTCTTGGGATGGTATACCGATGCAGGGTTTAATAATGAATTTTATGCCGAAAGTCCTATTAGTTCTAGTCTGACTTTGTATGCAAAATACGCGGAACTTGCAAAGAAAGAACAGTTAGCTGATGATTCTTTTAGTCTTATGGATCAGCAGTCAAACCTAACTTTTGCGATTTTAAGCTCTGACGTTAATATGACAGCTACGAAGGTACGGGAAAATCTCTTGTTGGAAATTGTGGACAACTCTGATTATGTAGGTCTTGTGGTTACAGGCGAAAATGGTACATTTACTGTGTCAGCAGAGGGTGGATTCATTGAGGGCTCTTCCTATAAACTAACACTTTTGAGTGATTCATTGAATTTTCAAGATAAGGGGGATTCTTTCAGAAACTGTACATTTACCATTACAAAAGCTGAGGTAATCGATATTTCCCTTAATGACAACTTAATTTACATAAAAAATAATGAAATCTCAAATATTACTAAGAAAGATCAGGTTATGGAATCCCTATCTCTAGCACTTTTGGGAAATAAAGATGAGGATACAATTACAGGAACATTTACTTATGCAAATGCAGCAAATCTTAATATTAGCGATGTGCTTTGTATTTACAAAACAACTAAACCGAATGAGCGTAATACAAATGATGATTATTCAGAAGATCCTGTTGCTTATGTTAAGGTAACAGCGATAAATGCAAACATTGTAAGCTATGAAAATACCCAGGCAGAAGATGTTCTATTTCTTCCAGATACTTTGCCTTTCGAAGAAGATGACCTTACAACATATGATCCGGATGGTTCATTTACTGTGAAGGAAGATGTACTTGACTTTTCTGATCCTATATATTCAGAGCTGGGTCTTGATGAAAATACCACTGTGGATCGCGGCGACTTTGTAGTTATATTGGAAAATGATGATGATGTGCTTTATGGAGAAGTTGAAAGTGTTATAACGAATGACGACACAATGACCATAAATTTCTCTAAAACCACAGAAGAGGAAATTCAAAACACAACTTTGGATTACTATACAAGTGAAGATACTGATGGTGAAACTATGCTTTCAGATGTTGATGTTGATGCACTTGAAGCGCAGATAGAGAAGGAAACCATTGATAATGGATTTGCACAGCAGGCTATAAATTTCCTTGCGCAAGCTGCTACCAAAACCGACGGATTCAATGAAATATCCGGGGTAGAGGATTTTGTAATGACTGATAAGAAGGGCACTGTAATTAATCCTTCAGAAATTCCATTACTAGGAATCGGTGTAGTAAGTGAAGGTGAAAACATTACTGTGGAAGCGGAAATTGACTCTAAAACTGAGCATTTCGGCAAAGGAGTTCATTGCGCCGTTAAAGTAAGTGGGGAGATTTCTCTTAATGTAGGCGAGGAAAACGAAATTAAAATAGAACTTTCTGCAACTTTTGTAGAAGAAGTAAAAATGTCCGTAAATGCCAAGGGCAAGGTTATTTGGAAAAAAACAAGTTGGTGGCCTCATCTTAAATATATTGGGGACTATCAGATGAATGCTAATGTGGATATTTATAACTATACTGGCATCAGTTTAAAGGCTGTTGTGTCTTCTGCCGAAAAGGAAGAGGAAGGCAAAATCGATATTTCTGAGGAATTGAAAAACCTCATGGAAGAGGAGGATGAAGAAGAAATTACCGCAGGCGTCCAAGATCTTTTTGAAGCTTACGGAGAAATGCTTGATAACGAAACCGACTATATAAGTATTATTGATCAAGAAATTGTTAATGCTCAGGGTTGTGCGGATCCTTTTCATATATTTGCCTATTCTTATACGATGGACTTTGTGGTTTCAGCAAATATAAATTTAGCTCTAGGTTGCAATTTTGAGTATGAGAGTGGAACTCGTTATTGTTTCTGGTTCAAAATTAAAGCTAAGGACGCAGGAACTTCTAGTATGCCATTAATAGATGAAACTTATGAATTTCAATTTTATGCAATGGGCGAGCTTGGAATCCGTGCAGGACTTCAATTGGAATTTGAAATAGGACTGTTTTCAACAAAAGCAGACAGCGTAGGTTTGGGCACCGAGGTTGGCGCATATGTTGAACTATTTGGTTATTTTATCTATGACTTTAAATCCGTTAATAGCAAGGTTACGTCAAAGATGGTAGGTGCGCTTTATCTGGAATTTGGTATATATCTAGAAATATCCTTTAAAGCACAGGTAGGAAATGGTATAGCTGAGTATAATCCAACGTTATATGAAAACCAGTGGCCGTTACTTTACGCTGGAGATGAAATTAATGTATATGATTTTGCCTATGAGCAACCGGAAAAGGACGATAAGGAACTTATAAAGGATGTAACAACTTATACCTTACCAGAAGAATTTCGTAATATGTCTTGTCTGAATTTAACAGAAGGGGATATGTTCCAAGATGTATATGGTCTAGATAAATTTTACTACACACTTTCAAATAAAAACTTTGAGTTAAAGGACGGCGTTATAAAGGTTATAATACCTGAAAATGTACGTTATCAAACTTGTGACTTGACGATTACTTGGAAATCTGCAAAACTTGCATTTTCTAAGGGAGATCTAAAACGTACAATTCATCTAGTTTGGACAAACCTTACCGACATGGAATTGAAAGAACAATATAATGTAAGTGTACGGGTAGGAGATAAAATCATTTGGAGTACACGTGTGAATAAGGGTGAAACTCCTGTTCTCCCAACAGAGGATGAGGTTTTGGAACTTATTGGTTATGATAAGTATATGGATGGCACAACTAACCTTAAGTACACCGGTTATACCGGATATGATCAAGAGGCAGTTCTTACAAGTGAAAATACAATCTATAATTTTGGTGTCACCGAAAAGGAATATACACTAACTGTAAATGACGTGCAAAAGCCTGATGGCACTACAGAGAACAGAACTTTCACTGCTAATTTTGGAGAAAGTTTTGATTTGTCATCATTAGCTGAAACTGGTACAAGTATTGCAGGTGAAAATTACACTCGTTATTTGACATCTGAATGTAGTAATAAGGAAAGTGGTAGATCGTCAGCTAACGTAATAGATAGTGTCTTTGCAAAACAGCTTTTATCAAATACTTATACCTATACGGCAAAGTATGAAGATAACTCCTGCACTGTAACATATATGTTTAATGCAGAAGATGGCACGTCTATAGAACCTGTCACCGAGATGGCTGAAAAGGGAACAGTTCCTTTATTTGACTATTCAGAATATCTTTTGAACCAGGGTGAGGGCTATATAGTAACAAAGTGGGACAAGAATTTAAGCAGAGTAAGCAATGACACTACGTTTACTGCTATATGCAGCAAGCCTACAGGCGAAAAATATACTATTACATTTAATTCTAGTGGTGGCAATGCGGTTGAGCCTGTACAGCGCTATGAGGGCACGATAATAACTGCTCCTATTCAGCCAACTAAGGTCGGTTATACATTTGATTGCTGGTGTTCTGACATAGAACATACAAAGCCGTATAGTTTTGATAAAATGACAGGTAACAGCTTTACGCTTTACGCAAAATGGAATCCAAATCAATACACAGTAAGCTTTAATGCTAATGGAGGCGAATCTGAAATAGAAAACAAGCAAGTAACCTACGATAAAGCATATGGTGAATTACCAATGCTTGTAAGAAAGGGTTATACCTTTAACGGATGGTTTACTGCATCAGAAGGCGGAGAAAAAGTAACTTCTGATGCTATGGTTAAAATTACGGCGCCTCAGACTCTCTATGCAAAGTGGGAGAAAAAATCAGTTATTACTGGCATTGACACAACTATGCAAACTTATACCTATAATGGTAGTCCGATTTCTTATGCTATAAACGGTACAAGTATTAGTGGCTTTAATTTAAAGTATAAGAAAGTCGGAGATGAGGATTGGAATGACAGTGCAGTAAATGCTGGGGATTATGCAGTTATGATTTCTCATGTGGAGGATGATACATATGCTTCCTATGAATCGGTATTAACAGATGCTCTTATTATTGATAAGAAAAGTCGCATAATAACTGCTCCTACAAGTGGAACTGGATTGTATAGAACAATATCGGTAGAGCCAGTGAGTGATTTTGAAGGATATGGTGACGGTGTTGTGGAGTATGCGGCAGCCAATACAGTTTTTGTACCTGAAAATGGCTGGACAAAATCTTTATCCATATTAAACTATGAAAGTTTAGCATATTCATTTTTTTATAGAAAATGGGAAAAATCGTTACATAAAATGGGATCAAATACAAACTATTATGTGTTTGCAAGAGTCTCTGAGGGAGAGAATTATCTGGCTGCAACTTCAATATTACCTTCCGGCACATTAAAAACCGGTACTGTAACGCCCAATAGTTCTGCAACTTATTATGTGGGAGTTAAAACGGCTAATGTAGATCATGCTGGAACAGATGCAAAAGTTGAAATTCAATTTTTATATCACGATGGTACTGCAAGTAGTGATATCAGGCTTGATAGTTCTGCCGATGATTTTGAACGTAATTCTGAACGTACTTATACAGTATCAAATAGTAAAGATCCATGGATGATAAAAGGTATTAACATAGGTAATGATGGCGATGGGTCAGCTTCCGGCTGGTTATGTGAGTATGTTAATCTTACTGGTTTTGGGAAAACAGTAAGATTTGATATAAACGAATGGTTTGATGATGATTATAGTAATTTTTACACTGATGCTTATAAGCGTAATATTACTGCAATAGGTGATTTTGATAACTGGGGTGGAACATACAATATAGACAGTAATTCAACCGGTGATATTGCATACACTTACAATGGTAATGTTACCGACCAGTACGGTACTTATAATGCTTTAGCTCATGATGACATACCAGAGATCGATGTTACACCGTCACAATCTGGATATTATGATTGCTTCACTTATAGTATTAATTCATTTACTATTGATAAAGCAGCACTTTATAAAAAAATGCTTCAGCGTGGTGATGATAAATTTGAATTCACCGTAACTATGAATTTCAATTCACGTTCAGCAAGTGTATCTGAATTTACAAAGACTGTAACAATTTATAGAAAATAAATATTTAATTACAAAGATTGAACTATAGACAAGCCATATGTAAACTCAATTTATAAATGTATAAATTATTAGTTGAGGTGGTTTGTCTAGATATTACAATAGAAGGAGATTTAGTATGAAAAAATGCATTCAAAATCTGTTAGCATCAGTGTTTATGATTTGTATATTGCTCACAACAACATCTACAATGCAGGTAAAAGCAGCAACATCCCCTGACATTACAGCATCAAAAGTCAAGGCAATACCTGGCTCCACGGTAAGCATAGTTATTTCATTGGATAAAAACCCAGGCATATGGGGCATGGGCCTAAATGTTTTATATGATCACGAAGTATTAACCCTTAAAAGTTATACTGCTGGAAGTATTTTTACTTCTGGCGAAATAATACCTCCTCAGTCACTTGAGGAAAAAAATTATTTCTTTGTGGCTTCAAGAGATAGTTTAGAAAATACTAAAGCAACAGGAACTCTTGTTACTTTGAAATTTTCAGTTGCAGAAGATGCTGATTATGATGATTATTCAATTAGCTTGCAATTGAGCAATGAAAATACAATAAATAACAAGGCTCAGGAAGTTGATTTAAATTGCGCGGATGGAAATATTTCTGTAATAAAAGATATTTCAGTAACTAGTACTGATGGCGAAAATAGCGAAACGGAGACCAATAGCACAAGTACAAATGGACCTTCAGCTAACACTGATAGTAAGAAAACGGAAGCTATTATTACTAAAGGTGAAAACAGTGAATTAAAAACTGATAGTACTAACGAAATTTCTGATGTTGATGACAGTACAAATGAAACTTCAGTTACCACTGATGTTAACAAAACAAAATATATTATTACTAAAGGTGGAAACTGTGAATGGAAAATGGGCAGTAAAAGTGGACTTTCCATTACAGCTGATGGTAATATTTCTAAATTCAGTGGCATTAAGGTTGATGATACTATAGTCGATAAAAAATATTATACTGTAGCTTCAGGTAGCACGGTTGTAACTTTAACTCAGGAATATCTTAGTAACTTGTCCGAAGGAAAGCATATATTAACATTTGTTTACTTAGATGGTGATGCCAATACGAACTTAACAATTACAAAAGAATTGCAAAGTTCAAAAACTGAAGATAATACAAGTTCTAGTAGTTTCTTGTGGATAGGTATTATAGTCCTTGTGCTTATTTCTGTGGGTGGGATTTTATTTCTATATTTAAAGAAAAAAAGAACAAATTCAAATTCAAATAATTAAAAAGATTTACAGAAGTAGTTACCGTAAAAAGTAGCTACTTTTTTTATATTTGTAAGTCCATCACATATGCAGCGTTTTAGGAGGATTTCATACTTCACTTCCTTCTGGAATGGCAAAATATTTTATGACATCAAATTGGGGTTTTCATTTATTAAATTAATAATATGACATTAAAGTATATTATTATTATAATGTGTTAGAATGATAATAAGATATGAATAGATGGAGGATATTATGACAATTAGGGAAAAAATGATAAATGGTATGTTGTATTTAGATATGGGTGAGGGGCTTGAAGAGGAACGTAATAATTGTAAAGAAATATTATATGATTATAATCATACACGTCCAGGTGAAGAGATAAAAAGAAATAAACTGCTTAAAGAATTATTAGGTGATATGGGTGAGGATATTTGGATTGAACCTCCGGTACATATGGCATATGGTAAAAATGTACATATTGGTAATCACTTTTATGCAAATTTCAATTTTGTAATAGTAGATGATATTGATGTTTATATAGGTAAATATGTAATGATAGCTCCTAATGTAACTATAACAGCTACAGGCCATCCAGTTGACCCAGATCTTCGTAGACCAGGTATGCAGTTTTCAATTCCCGTAAGAATTGGAAATAATGTATGGATAGGTTCTAATGTTGTGATTTTACCAGGAATTACCATAGGGGATAATTCAGTTATTGGTGCAGGAAGTGTTGTTACTCATGATATTCCTGAAAATGTGGTAGCTGTAGGGAATCCATGCCGTGTATTAAGAAAGATAAATCAACATGATAAAGAATATTATTATAAAAATAGAAGAGTTGAATAATTTATATTAACATCTTACTTTAGAAATAATATTTATTATAGGGTTAACAATTGGAATTTTAGCATATGATAATACAGAAAACAGATTAAAAAAATAAATTTTTTTTAATAATAAATAAAGAGGTGAATTTAACTTTAAAGTTAAAAAAATATGAAAAAGAAAATATGTATGTTAATTATTATTTCTATATTAATGTTATTTTTATTAACAGGCTGCATTCCCGGTGATGGAAGTTATTCAGATGTTGATCCAGCTGGATTTTTATCAGGAGTTTGGCATGGATGGATGGCACCTATTTCATTAATTATTGGATTGTTTGATAAAAATATAAGAGTTTATGAAGCTATGAATAAAGGATGGTCCTATGATTTTGGATTTTATATTTCGATTATAGGTGGCTTTGGTGGATTTTCGTTATTTAGAAAGAAAAATAAAAAAGATAAGTAATTTTGCTCCAGCAATTTCATAAAATTTCTGTGATGAATAAAAAATATAACTTCTTTTATATAACAAAATTATATATTAATGGTAATGAAAATCAAAAGGAGTATAGTAAGCATGAATTGAAAAAATTATGAATATTAAATTATTGACAATAGGGAAATAGAGGGATATAATTAAATTGTTAACGATAACATAATATTTTATATTAGAAATTGTTAACGATAACAAATAGGGAGGGGTTAAAATGAAAAAATTTATTTCTTTATTAAGTGTTTTCTTAATGCTATCTATGGTAGGATGTGGATCTAGCCAAAATGGGAGCAAAAGTGGGGGCGAAAGTGAAGGGGAGATTGCATTTTGGGTTTATGAACCGCAATCAATGGATGATAAGACAAAACTTGATGACTTAGTTAAGGTTTTTGAAGATGAAAACGATGTAAATGTAAAGATTACGTACATTCCTAAGGATAATTTTAATACAAAATTAAATGCGGCTATAGCAGTTCAAAAAGGACCAGATGTTTCTTATTTGGATCAACCTTTAATTGCTAAATTTGAAGAAGATGAATTATTATTTGATATAACTGATTTGTTAAACAATTCTGAAAAAGCAAGTGTAGAAGATTATTTCTCAGGAGCGTTTGATACTAATAAAGTAGATGGCAAAGTATATGGATTACCATTATCTATGACTACAGTTGCGCTATACTATAATAAGGACTTAGTTGCAAATCCACCTAAAAATTGGGACGAATGGGTAAGTATTTCTAAAGATGTATATGTAAAAGATCAAATCGCCGCATTTGAAGGAATTGGCGGTGGAGGTTGGGGAGCTTGGCTTTTACCAGCATTTATCCATAGCGCTGGCGGTAGTATGGTTAATGAAGACGAGACAGCAGTTACTTTTGGAGAACAACCTGGTATTGATTCATTGAATTTACTTGTAAATTTATTAAAATATTCAGATCAATCTGTAAGAGAAAGTCAAAATGCCTTTGGAAATGGATTAGTTGCTTTTAAGGTTAGTGGTCCATGGGAAATTGATTCATTTAAAACTAATTTTCCGAATTTAAATTTTGGAGTAACTTTAATACCAGCTAAAGATAGTTTTACATCATATTCAAATATTGGTGGAGATAATTTGGTTGTGTATAAAGATTCAACGAATGCTGAGTCAGGTTATGAGTTAATTGAATTTCTAACAAATGAGAAAAATTCAGAAACTATGGCTGAAATCACAGGAAATTTCCCAATAAATATAAATGCAGCTAAGGCTGATAAATATACTAGTGATGAATACCTATCAGTTTTCATGAAACAGATGGAAACTGCAGTTGCAAGACCAAGACTTACTGATTGGTTAAAAGTTAATGATGAAGTAATAGGTACAGCTTTAGATGAAGTATTTGTAGGACAAGAGGATCCTGCTAAAGCGTTAAAAACAGCTAATGAAAAAGCTTCTCAAATATTGTTTGAAAAATAAAAGTGCTTGTAAGGGGTGTTATTATGAAGAAATTGATAAATATTAATTTATCTTCGTATAAGTTTAAGAAAAAATTAACAGGTTATTTATTTGTACTTCCATTTATTATCTATTTTATTATTTTTCAATTAGCACCGATGATAATATCATTTATTATAAGTTTTACTAAGTGGAATATGAGAAGTAAGCCCAAATTTATAGGTTTAGATAATTATAAAAATTTATTATTCGATTCTTTAAGATATCCAGACTTTTGGCCATCTTTAGGAATAACATTTAAATATATAATTTTAAGCGTACCAATAGGATTGCTTTTGGCTCTTATATTATCCGCTATGCTTAATTCAGATGTAAAAGGTGAAGGCTTTTTTAAGACGGCTTATTATATTCCAAATGTAACAGCAGGTGTTGCAGTAGCAGCTATGTGGTTATTTATTCTTGATCCAAAATATGGATTAATAAATCAAATTTTTGGTACTAATATTAGTTTTCTAGGACAAACTTCTACAGCGTTACCTACATTAGCTGTTATGGCTATTTGGGGAGGACTTGGTTATAATATTTTAATTTTGCTTTCTTCAATGAAATCTATAGATGAATCACTATATGAAGCAGCAAAAATAGATGGAGCAAATGTAATTAAAAGATTTTTTAAGATTACAATACCATCTATTCAACCAACAGTATTTTTTATTTTGATAACAGGTATAATAGGCTCATTTCAAGCTTTTGATCAAATGTATTTAATGACTGGAGGAGGACCAAATGGTTCAACCACAACTTATTTATTAAGCCTTTATAATCATGCTTTTAAATATTATGAAATGGGTACTGCTTCTGCAATGTCATATATATTATTAGTTATTATTGTAGTTATTACAATGATTAACTTTAAATTTGTACCACAAAAATTAGATTAGGAGGAAGAAATGAAAAAAATTAAAATTGATAGAATTGTATTGTATTTTGTATTAATATTATTTGTAATAATTCTTGTTGGTCCTTTTATTTGGTTAACTTCTTCTTCTTTAAAAAATAATAGTGGGATATTTTCTACAAAATTTTCTTTAATACCTGTTAATTCAGAAGGAAAAATTTATTTTAATTTTGATAATTATACAAGAGCTATTGAGTATTTAAAATTAGGCACATTGTTTTTTAATACGTTAATAGTAGCAACAGCTAATACTTTATTTAACTTGTTTTTTAATAGTTTAGCTGGATATGGTTTTGCTAGATTGGAATTTAAAGGAAGAGATACAATATTTAAAATTGTATTAACTTCTATGATGGTACCGGGTACTGTAATGCTTGTTCCTAATATGATTATTATTAGTAAATTAGGACTCTATGATAATATAATGGCTTTAATAATTCCATTTACTATGAGTGTATATAATGTGTTTTTAATGAGACAAACTTTTCTTAGTTTTCCTAAAGAGCTTGAAGAGGCGGCTACAATTGATGGTGCAAATACATTTCAGATATTTTGGAAAATATCATGTCCTTTAGTAAAACCGATGCTTGTAGTTTTGGGAATAACAACATTTATGTGGAATTACAATAATTTTCTATGGCCACTTGTTGTAATAACATCTCCTGAAAATAATACATTAGCTTTAGGATTAGGAGCATTAATATCTGCTAGTGCACATAATGCTGAATTATATCCAGTAATGTTAGCTGGGTCAGTAATCGTGTCATTACCATTAATAATTTTATTCTTTATATTTCAAAGACAAATAATGAAGGGCATAAATGCTGGAGGTATAAAAGGATAAAGATAGATGTATGAAGTAACTGAGTTTTATTTGATATGGAATTGCAATTGTTATGAAAATACAATTAAATTACTGTTTATAAAAGGATGATTTTGATATATAATAAAAATAAATTAAGAATAGTAGGGGATTTATAATGGCAACGTTAAAAGATATAGCAAAAATTTTAAATATATCAACAATGACTGTATCAAGGGCTATAAATTATCCGGATTTAGTAGCTGATGATTTAAGAAAAGAAATATTTAATGTTATAGAGGAGTTAGATTATAAACCTAATCAAGCTGCTAGGTCATTAGTTAGTAAAAAAACAGGAGTAATTCAGATTGTTATTTCTAAATATTTAAATTCTATTGATCCTTATTTTATGACATTACTAGCTGGTATAGCAGATTATCTTAGTGATAATTTTTATGCACTAACAGTAAGAAGAGATAATGATTTGGTATACAAGTGTGATGGAATGATTGTAATGGGTTTAAAAAAAGGAGAAGATAAATTATTAAATGAAGAAGTAGATATTCCATGCGTTATTTTTGGAAAAACTGAATATGATATAGATTGTATAGACATAAACAATCGTAAAGGTATGTACGATGCAACTAAATATTTAATAGATTTAGGTCACAAAGATATTGCTTTTGTAAAAATCAATGAATATGAAGATTTTTCTACAGAGAGGTTTGAAGGATATGTTGAAGCTCTTAAAGATAATAACTTACAGGTAAAGGATGAATATATATTTAATTCAGAAAATAATATATATGCAGGGGAACAAATAGGAGATAAGATATTTAAAACAACTAAAGTTTCAGCAATAATTTGTTCAAGTGATTTGTTAGCAATAGGAGTTATTACATCTGCTAAAAACTTGAATATAGATATTCCTAAAGATATATCTATAATTGGTTTTGATGGTGTGTATTTAAATAAAATGGTAATACCACATTTAACAACAGTAGTTCAACCTGTTTATGATATAGGTAAAAACTTAGCAGAAGTATTATTAAATAGAATCAATAATAATGATTTGCCTAAGTCAGAAATTGTATATGAGTTAGAATTATTAGATGGGGATACTACTTCGGTTGTAAATAATAACTATAAATTATTATAAGGTGAAAATATATTATAATAATATTTTTAAGTAAATTTATGAATGATGATTATTATCCATAATGTTAACGATAACAAAAAATAGTGTATTAACTGAAGATATTTAAATTAATTATTGTTCGAATCTTGAGAAATGGATAGTTAGTTTTAATGAAATCTAAGCCATAAATTTAAAACCAAAGGGAGGGGAAAATACAAAATGAGAAAAAAATTAGAGATGTTTAAATTTAGCATCGTATCAATTATCAGTGTTATAACATTTGTAACAATTTTTACTTCTTGTTCTAATCAATTGAGTCAGTATATAGAAGTTTATGAGACTACTGGAACAAAATCAAAACTTCTTACAAGACAAACGGATTTGGAATTTAAAGATATAAATAATGACTCAGATAATGCTATATTTATGATTGATGAAAAAGCTAAAGAACAAGAAATTGAAGGTTTTGGTGTAGCGATAACTCATTCTAGTGCATATGTACTAATGCAAATTGACAAAGAAAGAAGAGAACAGATACTTAAAGATTTATTTTCAAAAGAAGATGGAGCTGGGTTTGAATTGATTCGGTTACCGATAGGTGCTAGTGATTATGCAGGAATGGTTGATGGAGAGTTAAAACATTTTACATTAGATGATGTTGCCTCTGGAGATAATGATGTAGATTTAGAAAAATTTAATATTGATGTAGATTTAGAAACTATTATTCCTGTGGTAAAAGAAATTTTAGAAATTAATCCTAATGTTAAGATAGTATCAACACCCTGGAGTGCTCCTGCTTGGATGAAGAACACAAATAGTCTTTATGGTGGATCGCTATTAGAAGAAAATGAAGATGTGTATACAGAATATTTAATTAAATACTTAAAAATGTATAAAGAACAGGGAATTTCAATTAAATATTTAACTTTGCAAAATGAACCAATGTTAGGTAACTCAAATTATCCTGTAATGTTGATGGGAGAATATCAACAACTTAGTTTAGTAAAAAAGTTAGGGAAAAAATTTGCTTCATCAGGTTTTAAAGATACTAAGATACTAGCGTATGATTTTAATTATAGTGAAAAAATCGGAGATATAACTAAAGACTTTATAGATACTGTTCTTGGTGATAAAACTGCTCAAAAATATGTTGAAGGAGTAGCTTTTCACGGATATGAAAACGATGGACTTGAAGATTTTGTACCGGGATTTAGTTATGTAAATGATAAATATAATAAAATGTCACTAGTCACTGAAATGACAGAGGGAAAATGGAGTGTAGATTTTGCGAATAATTTAAGTTATAGCTTAACTAATGTTGTTTTAGGACCATTAAATTATTATTCAGCTGGAACAATTTATTGGAATGCTGTTTTATATGAAGATGGGAGCCCTGTATTAGGCGGGGGTGAAAATAGTTTAGGAGTTATATCAGTTGCAGATGATGGTGTAAATGAAAAAGGTGCTGCTTATTATGCAATGGCCCATATATCAAAATTTATAAATTGTCAAAATGGAAAAGCACCAGTTAGATTAGTTTCTGAATGTGAGTCTCCTAATATTATAGCAGTAGCTATAAAGCGTGGGGATGGTAAAATTGTAACTGTGTTACACAATACAAGTAGTCGTTTCCCTGAATCGGTTGACATTCAGTATAAAAATAAAAGTTTTACGTATGAAATACAGCCACAAAGCGTGGTTACATTTATATGGTGAGGTGAGTTATGAAAAAAAATATAAAAATAATATTTGCGATTGCACTAGTGATTATAATTGGAGTAGTTGTATTTATAATTACTTCGAATACTAAGTCAAATGTTGTGGTAAGTAAATTTGAAGCTACTTCAATTAAACATTTGGAGATTATTCAAAAGTCAGCTAAGAAATATGACTTGTCAATTACACTGCCAGAGGATATAAACTCAAATTCAAGTGATTTTGAGCTTAATTTAACCAGAAATGATAATTTTGATAAAAACAATGCTATTAAATTAAATTATGAAAAAACTAATAATGTTTATAATATTACTAATATTGAAATGGAGAGCGGAGATTATTATTTATGGATTACAGAGGATGGTAAACAAAGTGCATCATCAATTACAATACCTAAGATGAACCCTAAAATATGGATGAATGGTAAAATCCCCAATATAGAGTTTGAAATAGATGGGGAAACTTCTTGGAGTTCGTTTATTGACCCGGAGGGTAAAAGTATATATAGAAGTAGCAAAAATATATTTGATGAAACAGCAACACTAATTGAAGAAAATATGGATATAATTGAAAGTTCCTTTACAGATTCTAATCCAACTGATGATGAACCGTATTATTACATTCAATTAGTAGGTAAAAATGGTATTTGCAAATATATATCATCTCCACTTTTTTATCATGCCACACAAGGAAATATAAAAGCTTCCTTTGAGGTAGAAAATGATATTCCATATTTATATTTATCTGGAGATATATATGCTATAAGTAAGGATGAAGAGCGTTCAATGAAATTAAGAGTGGGAAATTATGATTCCAATAATCCAGCAGCTACTTTTTTAGTGGATAATAGTTATGTTGGTGATGACACAACAGCATTTACTTTTAAAATTCCAGTTGAAGAATTAAAGGACAACATAAATAATTTAGTTTTATTTTTAACAGAAAATGGGACAATGTTAGAGTGGTCTTTAAATGCTGAGAATTTAAATGTTGAAGATATTTATGTAACGCATAAAGATATAAAATATGGGTTAGCTGATAATGTAGCATTAAAGGTTACAAAAAATGAACTTGTTTTTGAAAGTATAAATTCAGAATTAAAATTCTCTTCTGATAAGAAAACTGTATTGTTAAATGTATCAGGGAATTATAAAACTGGGAAAATACAAAATGATACCATTCTTGTTTTGAAAACAGCAGATGGAGAAACACTTACTACAAAAAATGAGTCAAATATAAAAGATAAATTTCAGTTTAATATTGATTTAGCACAATTAAATTCACCGGGAATATGGTATGATGTGGAAATTAAAGAAGATGAAAGTGATCGTACTTTTGCTATACCTTTTAACTCTTCTTATGGCGAGAAAAAAATTACTACAAGTAGTAGAGATTACTATTTTAGAGATTATAATGGTATGTTAAAAGTAGAATATAGAAAAGTTAGAAATTTTGAAAATATGAATATAAAACTTACTAATAAAGATAATAAGCCTACTTTAGTAATAACCGGTTCTACAATTTTAGCTAGTAATAAAGATGCATATCTTGGGATACGTACCGGTGATAAAGTTTTAGAGGTAGCAAATCAGGCAACTACTAAAAATAATCTCTATTTTGAATTTGATTTAAGAGAACTTTCTGCAGCGGATGTTTGGTATGATGTTTTAATTGGTGTTCATTCTGATGGATGGCTATATGATTTAAAATCAAATATGGTTGGGAATATGGATGAAGTACTAAGATATGGGGATTATAAATATTTATTTGCTGACTATGAGGGTGATTTAAAAATAACTTATGAAAATAGTCCAGATGTATTTAGAAATGTTTCGGCTTCTATAGTAGATAAAGGGAATATACCTACATTAATTGTTAAGGGTGACATCATTCGTGATGGACTTGAAACAGAAGTTTATTTAGGAATACGTCAAGGGATTGATATTATTAAAGTTAAAAATATATCTACCCAAAAAGGCAAATTACTATGTGAATATGATTTGTCAAAATTAAAAAGTCCAGGCAGTTGGTATGATATTCTATTGGGAATTACTAAATATAATTCCTTGCAAGATATTAAAAAAAGTAATGCTAGAGGATTTAATGATACTATTATAAATGGAATAAAGACTTACGGTTTTAAGGAATATAACGAGGATTTGAAAGTAAACTTTGATTATAATTTAAATGTTTTAAGTAATATATCTTCGACTATTACAGAGGAAAAAGAGAAACCTATTTTAACTGTAACTGGTGATGTTGCTATAGCTGGTTTAGATAATGAAATATATTTAGCATTGCGTACAGGTGAAACAATTATAAAAGTTAAAAATACTTCAAAAAGTTCGAAAAAACTTATTTTTAAATATGATTTATCAAATTTAAATCAAAAAGGAGTATGGTACGATTTATTAATTGGAATTTCAAAATATGATGCATTAATAGATATTCCTAAAACAAGTGCAATTAACTTTGATACTCCTCTTGAAAATTTAGATAGAGAATATGCTTTTAAGGATTTTGATAGTCAATTAAAAATTACCTTTGGAGATAAAAAAGCTGTAAAGTCAGAAAAAGCATCAATCATTAAAAGAGAAGGCAAACCAATTTTAGTGATTACTGGAATTACGGATAGAGCTGCAAAAGAAGATTTGTTTTTGCGTATTAGAAGTGGCGCTCAAACAATAGATGTACAAAATTCTTCTTTATTAAAAGGTATGTTTGTATTTGAATATGATTTAACCGGACTTACAGAGGCTGGAACTTGGTATGATTTAGTGCTTGGAATAAAAAGTGAAGACAAATTAACTGATTTAACAACTGCATCAGTTAGCGATATGAATCAAACAGTAGAAAATAGTCTAGCTGTATATTCATTCAAAGAATGGGATGGACAATTAAAGATAAACTTTGATAAACAGGAAATACCAGGTTCAGGTTCAATATTATCCACTGATACTAACCTTGTAGACAAAGAAGGAGTACCAACTTTAGAAGTTTTAGGTACAATGGAAGGATACAGCAACGAAGACTTATTCTTGCGTATAAGAAGTGATAATCAAACATTAGATATTGAAAATGCATCGTCAAAAGATGGAGAATTTAAGTTTGAATATGATTTAACTGGACTTACAAAGGCTGGAACTTGGTATGATTTAGTGCTTGGAATAAAAAGTGAAGACAAATTAACTGATTTAACAACTGCATCAGTT
>JBGUER010000032.1:5754-20907 GCA_041821285.1 Clostridiaceae bacterium | reverse complement strand
ATATTGGTTACCAAAAAAATAAGCTTTTGAAAAACCTTCTCTATTAAATAATTTCAACAAATTCTTTTTTTCTTGTTTTTCACTAAGCTGCGAAAAATCTACGTTATCAATCTTTTTTCTATACGCAGAAACTACACCTGCCACATATTCAGGTGTTTTCATTCTTCCTTCTATTTTAAGAGATTTCGTTTTAGTTGCTAATATTTTATCTA
Source organism: Clostridiaceae bacterium (assembly GCA_041821285.1). GTDB lineage: Bacteria > Bacillota > Clostridia > Clostridiales > Clostridiaceae > JAJBWD01. The sequence continues at coordinate 20,695 of JBGUER010000032.1, read as the reverse complement.
CAAAATCAAAAGTTGAAATATCCTTTGGACTTAAAATATATCCTTCCTTTTGTATGACCTTATTGCTTTTGTCTTCACTTATAAAAGTATATTTAAGTCTACATGGTTGGGCACATCTTCCCCTATTACCACTTTTACCACCAATTAAACTGCTCATTAAACACTGACCAGAGTAACAAATACATAGCGCTCCATGTACAAATATTTCTGTTTCTATTTCCTGTGATATCTCAGTTATTTCCTCAATAGATAATTCTCTTGACAAGACTATTCTTTTATATCCTATTGTATTTAGAAATCTAGCTCCTTCTAAATTGTGAATAGTCATTTGAGTTGATGCGTGTATTTCTAGATTTTCGAAATTATGATGTGTTTTTTTTATTTCATTAAATAACCCTATATCTTGAATTATTACTCCATCTACTCCCTGATTATTTAAAAATTCTATGTATTCTATAGCTTCATTTAATTCTTGATCTTTTATTAAGGTATTTACGGCAATATACACCTTTACTCCATATAAATGACAATGATTCATTGCTTTTATTAAAGTTTCGTTATCAAAATTAGAAGCTTTTGCTCTTGCTGAAAATTTATTTCCCCCTACATAAACTGCATCTGCTCCTGTGTTTACAGCAGCAATAAGACTATCGTAGCTTCCAGCTGGTGCTAAAAGTTCAATTTCATTCATTTTTATCTCCTTACATTTTAAATAGATTTTTATTGTCTATATATATTATTATACAATATTCTTGCTTTTAAAACTATGTGGCATTTCAAATAATATATTAAATATAATAGTTGAACTAATTGTGATAGTTGTGGTAGTTATCCTGCTTATGGTAATTATGGCAGTTATAGTAGTTATAGTAGTTATAGTAGTTATGCCGAATTCCATTTATTAGTATGTACTTTTACCTATATGTTGTTTTGTCAGCATGTTCATCTGTTCTGAAATTTGTACCCATCTATTTTTCATAAAATTATCTTTATCCATATAGTTTACATTCCGTTTCCATATTTTATTATGTTATATCCACTATATTATGTTTGACACCATATTCATCTGTTCTGAAATTTGTACCTATGTATATTCAATAGAATTATAACCAATAAAATACAATTTCACAAATTATAAACTTATAAAAAAATAATTTATTTTAAAAGTATATTTTTGATAAATTTTCGCATAATAATATAAACATACGTTTTAGAACTTTGCTTTTAGTAAATGATTCTTTATATTTTTTTATGGAGGTTTCTCATGGAAATTTTAGATACTGTAAATAATCTAGATATCGTAAATTCTACAAACATTATTGATAGTGAACTTAAAAATCGATTTAAAAATGGTGTTTTTTGTCCTTATTGTTCAAGCAAAAATATAAAAAAACATGGCAAATATAAAAATCGTCATAGATATATATGTAAAGATTGTTTTAAATCTTTTAATGATTTAACTTGTACTGTTTTCTCAGGTACCCATAATCTTAAAAAATGGAATAATTTTTTGTATTCTATAAATAATGAAGTATCCCTTAGAGAAGAAGCAAAAAAAATCGGATTATCACATTCTACTATTTTTTATTGGAGACATAAAGTTATTAGAGCTTTGAACCAAGATGATAATGAGGGCTTTTATGGCATAACTGAAGTGTTTCATATTAGATATCCTAAAACAGATAAAAATCCCACTCATCGCTTTCAAAAAGAACATGAAAGAATTTTTCAATCGTTATCAAGAGGTGGCGCTTTTTCTGCATTTGTTAGACCTGAATGGGATAGATTCTGGCTTGTTTTAACTTATGAAAGAAGAGGTAAAATAACAGCAAATGTCCTTGATAATAATTCAAGAGATAGTGATTTTAAAGAATTTTTTGAGAAAAGAATACACAAAGGTAATATTTTTAGCACATGGCATTACGCACCAATAACACCAATGTTACAGAGAATGTGCAAAATAAATAAAGATATAAAACTCCATAACAGAGATCTAGGTGACAGTATTTATAATCCAAAATATATTTTTAAATTCTTTAAGGACTATCTAGATTGGCAAAATAATTTTTATGGTATTTCAACTAAATATATACTTGACTATATAACTTGGTATAAAAACCTATTCTATTTGAAATTTGAAAAATCAAAAGAGAGTGTATGCAAACTTTTAAAAGAAATATTAAAAAATAATTCCTATTTAACTAATTTCAGTGCTTGTCTATAATTTTAAATTTTTAAGCATCACTAATGCTAATAGGTACAATATTGTGAACAGTTGAACATAGCATTTAAAACACTATATTGCCTCTATTATAAATTCTATATAAAAACATATTTAATTCACATATATGTTAAAAATAAATATTATTTTCCATTTATATCTACTTTATCATTATTTAATTTAGTAATATTATGGAGAGCTACAAACTTATGAACAGGTGAACATAGTGTTGAAAACACATATAGCCACCTTTCCAGGTATATTTTTTCATTTTTTACAAAATACTAAACAAAAACAAAAACAAAAAAACCTAAAAAAAAGGTGCTCTAGAAATAATACTAGACACCTTTTCTGAATTTCTTTATTTTTGCTAAATCCACTTGACCATCTATCAATTTATTTTGAAGATCAATTATTCTAAATTTACTAGATTGTAATTGGAATTTCAATTCTTTTATTTCTGATAAAAGTCTCTCATTTTCTTCTACCAAAGCTTTTTCTTTATTATTTTCTTCCTTACCTTTATTAAATAGAGCTTCATTTTCTTCCATAAGCTTATTGTAACCTTCTGTATTTAAAGCGATTTTTTCTTCCACTTTAAACAATTCATCAGCTATATTTAATGAAGCTAGTGCACCTATTGCAGAAACACTAAGTTTAGTATTATTTTGCTTTATAGCACTAAACTTTTTATTTACATAACTTGCAACTTTATGAAGATATTCTTCATTCTCATCACCTTTTAAATTATATTCATATCCATTTATTTTAATTGTTACTATGTTCATAGATAACACCTTCTCTATAAAATAATTCATAATGATATTTTATCACAGTTTTTACATATATAAAACTGATTTTTATCTAATTTATACTTATATTTACATATATCATTATTTATATTTGCATTATCTAAGCTCTGCTCCTATTTGATACTCTAATGAACTTAATATTTTGCTATGAACTTTATTTACTTCTTTATCAGTAAGAGTTTTATTCTCTGCTCTATAAACTATGGAATAAGCTATACTTTTTTTACCATCGGGTATTTGTTTGCCTTTATATACATCGAATAGTTTTATGCTTTCTACTATGTTTCCACCCTTTTTCTTCATTATACTGTAAATATCAGAAACTAAAATTTCATCATCTACTAAAAAAGCAATATCTCTTGTTACTGCAGGAAATTTTGGTAATGGTCTATATTTATTATCTAGAGAAGCATTTTTGTATATTATATCTAAATTTACCTCTGCAATAAAGCAATCCTCATCCACACCATAATTTTCAGCTACATCAGGATGTATTTCACCTAAAGTAATAAAAGGTTCTTTATTTAATAATATAGCTGCTGTTTTCCCTGGATGATAAGAAACATTATTATTTTCTCTTTTTAGTTCATATTTAGATATACCAACACCTTCTAGTAAATTCTCTATTATACCTTTTAAATTGAAATAATCACAATTTCCGTATAATCCTATAGTTAGTATATTTCTTTCTTCAGGAAGTTCATTTATATCTTCTGAAGGAATATATATTTTACCGATTTCAAATAATCTAACTATTTCATTATTTCTAGAATAATTTCTTGATAATGCTTCCATCATAGAAGGAATTGTAGTTGTTCTCATTATACTAAAATCTTCACCTAATGGATTTTTTATTTTAACAACTTTTCTCAATTCACTAGTTTCATCTAAAAGGATCTTATCAAAAACCTTAGGACTTACAAAAGAATAGCTTATTGACTGATTTAAATGAGAATTAAGCATTAGTTCTATTACTTTGTCTTCTATCTTCTGCTTTTGATTTTTTCCGCCTTTTTCTCCAACGCTTCTTATTAAAGTAGATGGAATATTATTGTATCCATATATTCTAGCAACTTCTTCTGCAACATCTTGCTTTATGTTAATGTCCCCTCTAAAAGTAGGTACATTAATATTTAAATCTTCATCCTGTATAGTAGTTTCTAATTCTAATCTATCTAAATATTCTTTCATATCTTCTTTAGAAATATCAATTCCTAAAAAGCTATTTATATAATTACTATCTACTATTAAACTATGCGCTTCTTTTTTACAAGGATAAACATCAATAGTCCCATTAACTATTTCTCCAGCATTTAGCTCTTCAATTAAATGACAAGCTCTTTTCATTGCATATTCTGTTAAACTAGGATCAAGATCTTTTTCATACTTAGTTGAAGCTTCTGTTCTTAAATTCAAATATGAAGATGTTTTTCTTATATTATCTCCGTTAAAATTAGCAAATTCAAATATAACCTCTGTAGTGTCATCTAGTACTTCTGAGTTTAATCCACCCATGATACCAGCTATGGCTACTGTTCTGTCGCCATCTTTTATGCATAAAGTTTCTTTATTTAACATTCTTTCTTTTTCATCTAAAGTTGTGAATTTTTCATTTTCACAAGCTATATCTACAATTATTTTCTTAGACATTATCTGTCTTGAATCAAATGCATGCATAGGTTGACCTAGCTCTACATTAATAAAATTAGTTATATCAACTATATTATTTATTGGTCTTATTCCTGATAAAATCAATCTTTCTTGCATCCACAAAGGAGACGGCGCAATAGTTACATTTTTTATCATTTTAGCCATGTATCTTCTGCATAAATTGTTTTTTATTTCAACTTCTAATAAATCTTCTATTTTTTCTTCACTATTTTCATTAAAACTAATGTTAGGGTATTTAAGTTCTTTATTTAAAGTTGCTGCGGTTTCTCTTGCAAGTCCTAATACACTAAAACAATCTGCTCTATTTGAAGTTATTTCAAAATCTATAACAGAATCTTCAAGTTCGTCTAAAGCAAGCTTTATATCTATTCCCACTTCAGTATCCTTATCTAATATCATAAGACCATGAACTTCTTTTTCTGGAAGACCTAATTCTTCCGAAGAACACATCATTCCATTAGACATAACTCCTCTTAATTTACCTTTTTTAATCTTTATTCCATTAGGAAGCATAGATCCATTTAATGCTGTTGGAACTATATCTCCTTCCTTCATATTTGCGGCACCTGTTACTATTTGAACTGTTTCATCCTCAGTTTTACCTACTTGAACTTGACATATAACCAATTTTTCAGCATCGGGATGTTTTTCTATCTTTAATAGTTTTCCAGTAACCACCTTTTGTATCTCATCTGAATTGCTTATTACTTCCTCTACATTAGAGCCTGATAAAGTTAATTTAGCTCCTAATTCTTTTGGTGAAATATCTATATCTACATAATCTTTAAGCCATTTTACTGGTGCTTTCATATTTTACCCTCCTAAAATTGATTTAAAAATCTCATATCACTTTCATATAATAATCTAATATCGTCTATTCCATATTTCATCATAACCATTCTATCAAGGCCAAATCCAAAAGCAAATCCACTATATACTTCAGGGTCTATGCCACAATTTCTTAATACTTGTGGATGAACCATACCACAACCTAATATTTCTATAGAACCACTGCCTTTACAAACCTTACAACCTTCACCATGACATACAAAACAAGTAGCATCCATTTCAGCTGATGGCTCTGTGAATGGGAAATGATGAGGTCTAAAATTAGTTTCTACACCTTCTCCAAACATCTTAGTAGCAAAAGTATCTAAGGTTCCTTTTAAATCTGCAAAAGTAACTCCCTTATCTATAACAAGACCTTCTACCTGATAAAAAATAGGTGAATGAGTTGCATCAACTGCATCTGATCTATATACTTTTCCAGGTGATATCATTTTAATAGGTGGTTTTTGGTTTAACATAGTTCTTGCTTGAACTGGAGAAGTTTGTGTTCTTAAAACTATATTATCATTAATATAAAATGTATCTTGTTCTCCTCTAGCTGGATGATTCTTGGGTATATTTAGCATTTCAAAATTATATTCATCAAGTTCAACCTCAGGACCCTCTTCTATAGCAAATCCCATTGATATAAATATATCCTTAAGTATATCTAAAGTTTGTTCTGTAGGGTGTTTTCTACCAATAAGTTCTTTCTTTCCTGGCATAGATATATCAATAATTTCATTTTGTAATTTAGCATTTTTTTCTTTAGCTTTTACATCCTCAGCTGCATTTTTTATTAGTGTCTCTAAATTTTCTCGAACTTCATTAGCAAGTTTTCCAATAACCGGTCTTTCTTCATTTGTTAATGAACCCATTCCTCTTAATACACTAGTTAGTTCTCCTTTTTTTCCTAAATATTTAACTCTTAAATTTTCTAACTCTGCTTTAGAAGCTGCTTCTTTCAATTCTTTAAACGCATTTTCTCTTATTAGATTAAGCTTTCCCTTCATATATAATCCTCCTGTTTTATTTATTTTTACAAAAAAAAGCCCCTCCCATGAAGGGACGGACGTATATCCGCGGTACCACCCTAATTAACAATAGTCCACTTAAATATGTATCGGTACTACCCGCTAGTAACTAATTAATTTCACCACTAGAGCTCAAAGTGAACTTCAATATAAACTCCATCAAAAGGCTTACAGTCTATGGCCTTTTTTCCCTGAGATCTTATTTATATCTACTCTCTTTATCATCGCTTGTTCTTTATTATAATATTAATCAAATAATATTTCAACGATTATTTTTAAAATATTCATACATCATAATAGATCCTGCAGTAGATACATTTAAAGACTCTGCTCCACCTGGCATAGGAATTCTAATTTTTATGTCACAAAGATCAAATATTTCTTCTGATACTCCATTCCCCTCATTACCCAAAGTTAATATTACATTACCACTTATATTTTCATCCATTATACTCTTACTGTCATTTAAAGATGTAGCAATAAGTTTAAACCCATTAGTTTTCAAACTTTTTATAAAAGATAAATCTTTATCATATATTATTGGAACTTTAAATATAGATCCCATAGTAGAACGAAGAGTTTTTTCATTATATATATCAACAGACCCTTTAGTTACTATTACACCTAAAGCATTAAATGCATGAGCTGTTCTTATTATAGTCCCTACATTACCTGGGTCTTGAAGTTTATCAAGCAAAACATAAAAACCATTAGTTTCCTCTTTTACTACTTGTTTCATTTCTAAAACCGCAGATACACCTTGAGGTGTTTTAGTTAGCGCTATATCTTTATAAACTTTTTTGTTTAAAACACATATTTTAATTTTACTATCTAAATAGTAATTATTGTTACTAAATTTAGACACCACATCCTCATCTATAAAAATGTATCTTATATTAAAAGAGGATTTTATAGCCTCATCTAAAAACCTGAAGCCTTCTATAATAAACAATTTTTTTTCTTCTCTATACTTTCTATCTTTTAATTTTTTTATTTCTTTTATTAAATGATTATCTCTGCTGTCTATTCTATCCAAATAATCACCCTAGCCCTTTACCATATTCTCCAATTTATTTAACTCATCCGTTCCACCTACTACAACTAAAATATCATTTATTCCTAAAATATCATTAGCAGAAGGATTGACATCAACATCATTATTTCTTTTTATAGCTATTATGCTTACACCATATTCAGCTCTTATGTTTAATTCATTGATGCTCATATTTTGCCATTTTTTTGGAGTTAATGTTTCTATTATACCATAATTAGATGATAGTTCTATATAATCTAAAATATTTGAAGATACTAAATTATGGGCTACTCTTTTACCCATATCTCTTTCTGCAAAAACTATCTTATCTGCCCCTATTTTGTATAAAACCTTTGCGTGCAAATCATCATAAGCCTTTGCTATTATATATTTAACGCCAAGATCTTTAACAAGCAATGTTGTCATAATACTAGATTGAACGTTAGTCCCAATAGCTACCACAGCAACATCAAAATTACCTATTCCTATAGCGCGCAGATTAGCTTCATCTGTAGCATTTACTTGAACTGCATGGGTTACATATTCTGAAATATCATTGACCACTTCTTCATCCTCATCTATTGCTAAAACATCATTTCCCATTTCATATAAAGTTTTTGCAACTGATGAACCAAACCTACCTAAACCAATAACTAAATATTGTTTTTTTGCCATAAATAACACCCCTTTTATCCTACAAGGATTTTCTCTTCAGGATATTTAACTCCCGAACTATTATTATTTTTAGCTAAAGCTAGTGCTAAAGTTAATGGGCCTACTCTACCAGCATACATAGTTATCATTATTACTATCTTTCCTATTGGCGTTAGTTTCCCAGTAAGTCCCATGCTAAGTCCTACAGTTGCAAAAGCAGATACTACTTCAAATAATATTTCAGTTAATTCAGCTCCTACCTCTGTTATTGAAAGTATTAAAACATCAAATATTATAATAAAAAGACCTATAACTGTTATTGCAAATGCTCTATAAACTATTTCTTTACTTATTCTAGTTTTAAACACTTCGGTATCAGATCTTCCATGAATTACAGAAACAACTGTTAACAGTAGTACCCCTATAGTAGTAGTTTTTATTCCTCCTGCAGTAGAACCTGGAGACCCTCCTATAAACATATAAAGTACAGTTAAAAATTTGCCTCCTGGAGTCATATCTCTAACTGAAATAGAATTAAGTCCTGCAGTTCTTGGTGTTACAGATGCAAATACAGATGAAAGTATTTTACCCTTTAAAGTCATGTTTTTTATAGTTCCAGGATTATTATATTCTAAGATAAAAAACATGATAGTTCCAAACACAAATAGAAATAAAGTCATAGATAATACAAGTTTTGCATGCAGTGAGAATTTTTTCAACTTCCTATGAGTGTAAATTTCTGACCATACTGAAAAACCTAATCCTGCAATTATAACTATAGCGGAAATTGTTAAAATAACAATTGCACTATCACTAAAAATAGTAAGACTTCTATATCCTCCAAACAAATCAAAACCAGCATTACAAAATGCAGATATGGAATGAAATACACTGTAATATATCCCAGTTTCAACTCCATATATTGGTATGAATTTAAAAGATAATAATATCGCCCCTACTATTTCTATAGAAAAAGTGAAAACTAATATATATCTTGTTAGTTTAACAAGTCCCCCTAGAGAATTTGTATTCATAGCTTCATGCATTATAAGCCTTTCCTTAAAGGTAATTTTTTTACCAAGAATAAGAGAAAACAGTACAGCAAAAGACATGAAGCCTAATCCTCCTGTTTCTATTAAAAGCATTATAATTGTCTGCCCAAAATGACTCCAATAAGTCCCTGTATCTACCACAACTAAACCAGTTACACAAACAGCCGAAGTAGCTGTAAAGAAACAGTCTAAAATGGGTGTTCTAATATTTCTTGCTGTAGAAATAGGTAAACTTAATAAAATAGTCCCAATCAATATTAAAATTGCAAAACCAATAGCTAAAATTTGCATAGGATTAAACTCATTTTTTTTCTTAAACTTAGAACTCATCTATACCACCTCTTATTTAGCGATTACATTTGTAATATATCATGTTATAAATAAAAATGCAGCACTAAGCCGCATTTTATTTTTATTTTAATTGTTCTTTAGCTATATTAACTATTTCTGTAAAAGCTTTTGGGTCATTGATTGCTATTTCTGATAACATTTTTCTATTTATATCTACTCCTGCAAGTTTCAAACCATTCATAAATCTTGAATAAGAAAGATCATTTGCTCTTGTAGCTGCATTTATTCTTGCGATCCACATTTTTCTATAATCTCTTTTTTTGTTTTTTCTTCCTACATAAGAATTCCTAAGTGCTCTTATAACTGTTTCGTTAGCAGTTTTGAATAATTTACCTCTACCACCGTAATAACCTTTTGCAAGTTTCAACACTTTTTTATGATATTTACGAGCGTTCTTAGCTCTTTTAACTCTTGCCATTTATAATACCTCCGTTTCCGCCACTATTTATAAATATGGTAATAATTTCTTCATAGTTTTTTCTTGAGTTGTATCTACATACCCTGCTTTTCTAAGATTTCTTTTTCTCTTAGAACTTTTCTTTGTTAATATATGGCTTTTATATGCCTTTGATCTTTTAAGCTTTCCTGTTCCTGTTAGTTTAAATCTTTTTGCTGCGCCTCTATGTGTTTTCATTTTTGGCATTGAAATTACCTCCTCAATTATGCTTTTTTTGGTGCCAAAATCATAATCATATTTCTTCCTTCTAATTTAGGCCTTTTTTCAACTATACAATCTTCTTCTATCTTAGAAAAGAACACACCCATTATATCTCTACCAACTTGCGAAAAATTAGCTTGCCTTCCTCTAAATCTAATAGTTACCTTAACTTTATCTTCATCTTTAAGGAACTTTCTTGCATTATTGGCTTTTATATTTATATCATGCTCTTCTATGGAAGCTGATAGTCTAACTTCTTTTATGTTTACTACCTTTTGTTTTTTTCTAGCTTCTTTGTCTCTCTTAGTTTGTTCATACAAGAACTTACCATAGTTCATAATCTTACATACAGGTGGTTTCGCACTTGGTGCAATCATGACTAAGTCCAATTCACTATTTTCTGCAAGTTTTAAAGCTTCTTGTGATGAAACAATACCAAGTTGTTCATTTTCTTCACCTATTAGTCTTATTTCTTTTTCTCTAATTTGCTCATTTAATCTATAACCTTTACTTATAACTTTCACCTCCAAAAGAATTTAAGAAACATAAAAAGAACGGCCTAAACCGTTCTTCAATATACATGTTATACATGATATTCATAACCCTAGTAGCTCGAAGCCTAAGGTGAGAAACGGTCGTTTCTTCTTAACATATTGTATTATACTTGTTATTGTTTGTTTTGTCAACAGTTTTAATTATTATTTATTTTGTTTTTTATTTCATCTAAAATTTTGCTTTTAAACTCTTCTATTGACATAGTTTCTGTGTTCCCAGTTTTTCTAACTCTTACTGCTAATTTTCCATCATTCAATTCTTTATCTCCTATAACTAACATATAAGGAATCTTAGCTAATTGAGCTTCTCTTATTTTATATCCTATTTTTTCATTTCTAAGATCTATTTCACATCTTATATTAACTTGTCTTAACTCTTTTTCTATTTCTTTTACATAATCTATTTGATTATCTGTTATATTCATTATTTTAACTTGTACTGGTGCAAGCCAAACTGGGAATGCTCCCGCATATTGTTCTATTAATATTCCTATAAATCTTTCAACACTTCCATATATAGTTCTATGAACCATAACTGGTCTGTGTTTTTCTCCATCTGATCCAACATAATTTAAATCAAATCTCTCTGGCATCTGGAAATCTAATTGAATAGTTCCACACTGCCAAGTTCTTCCTATACAATCTCTTAAATGAAAATCAATTTTAGGACCGTAAAAAGCGCCATCTCCTTCATTTACTCTATATTCAATATTTAAATAATCTAAAGCTTGTTTAAGTCCATTTGTAGCTATTTCCCAATCTTCATCGCTACCCATAGCATTTTCTGGTTTTGTAGATAATTCTACAAAATACTCAAATCCAAATAATTTATAAAATTTATCTATTAATTCTATAACTCCTACTACTTCGCCTTTTATTTGATCCTTTGTCATATAAATATGAGCATCATCTTGAGTAAAACATCTAACTCTCATAAGTCCATGTAGTGCTCCTGATAATTCATGTCTATGAACTATCCCAAGTTCTGATAATCTTAGTGGTAATTCTTTATATGAATGCATAGCATTTTTATATAAAAGTATTCCTCCAGGACAGTTCATTGGTTTTATTGCAAAGTCTTCTTCATCTATTTTAGTGAAATACATATTTTCTTGATAATGATCCCAGTGACCTGATTGATGCCATAGAGCTTCATTTAATATAAGCGGAGTTCTGATTTCTTGATATCCTGCCTTTATGTGTTCTTCTCTCCAGAAATTTTCTAGTATATTTCTTATTACCATACCCTTAGGATGGAAAAATGGAAATCCAGGACCTTCTTCATGCATACTATACAAATCTAGTTCTTTTCCAAGTTTTCTATGGTCTCTTTTTTTTGCTTCTTCTAACATATTTATATATTCATCCAAATCTGCTTTTTTAGTAAAAGCAGTTCCATATATTCTTTGAAGCATTTTATTTTTTTCGTTTCCTCTCCAATATGCACCAGCTAAAGATAATAATTTTATAGCCTTTACTTTTCCAGTAGATGACATATGAGGTCCAGCACATAAATCAGTAAAATCACCTTGTTTATAAAAAGATATTATAGTATCTTCTGGCAAGTCTTCAATAAGTTCTACTTTGTAATTTTCTCTTTTTTCTTCCATGAATTTTATAGCTTCTTGTCTTGGAAGTTCAAATCTTTCTAAAGGCAAATTCTCTTTTACTATTTTATTCATTTCTTTTTCTATTTTATTCATTATATCTGGTGTAAAAGAAAAATCTGCATCAAAATCATAGTAAAATCCGTTATCTATAGCAGGACCTATAGCTAATTTAACATTTGGATAAAGTCTTTTTACAGCTTGTGCTAAAATATGAGATCCTGTATGTCTCAGTATCCATTTACCATCTGCATCATCAAAAGTTAATACCTCTAACTCCACATCTTCATTAATTTCCATCTTAAGCTCTGCCTTTTCACCATTTACTCTTGCACCAACTGCTTTTTTATACAAACTATTACTTATCATTTTTACAACATCGTAAATTTTAGTGCCTTTTTCTACCTCTAATATTTTCCCGTCTTTTAATTTAATTTTTACCATTTTACTACCTCCTATTTAAATAATAATCTATTATTTATATAATCAAAAAATAAAAAAAACGCCCTATACATAGGACGAGATACCCGCGGTTCCACCTAAATTGATAATATATATCCACTTAATATGCCTATAACGCAGCAAACGCAAAAACTTACTTGTTTCAGTTTTCAAGCTCCAAGGTGGTACTTCATTAAGCTAATTTAGGAAATCTTTCAGCCTTAGAATTTCCCTCTCTTAAAACAGTCCTTAATTACTAATCCTTATCATCACTTTATATTAATTAATTATATTATAACTAGCATTCCATGTCAATATTGTCTTTCTAACTTTCTGCACAATTTACAACTGTTACAATAAACTACTCTATCAACAAAAACTTTTTCTATAGTTTCTATAAGTTCTTTGTTGGTAAAACGCTCTTTACTATGTATAACTATTTTTTTAGGTGCAGTTGATATTAAGCCACTTATTATAATATCATCTCTGGGTATTTTTTTGAATTTCTTAACTTCATCTAAATCAGCTACTAAATCACTAAATATATCTTCTCCTTCTTTATCTAATATGATATATCCTTCATCTTTTTTTACAAATATATTTACCTCTTCTATTTTACTATCTTGTATCTCTATAAAATATCTTAATAATTTTATAAACTCATTGTATTCCTTTTCAATCAAGTAATCTTCTATACTCTTATCTACTATATCATAAAAATCATCGTATATCATGTTTTTTCTAAACATTAAAAAACCATCTAAATTAAATTCATCATTTTCTTCTATACAGTCTAAAATCTTTTTTATAATTTCATTTTTCTTATTTATTTTGTAAATTTCACTTTCTCCATCAAGCTCTTCTTCACTTTTTAATTCGTAATAACCTTTTTCTGTAATCGTTTTAATATCCTCCGAGTTAAGATAAAAATAATTATCTTTTATAAACTCCTTTAATTCTTTTAAATTAAAATTTTCTACCATTATATGATACACTATTCTTGCTATATAAAATTTCAATGATTTTATGTATTTATCTTTAAATTCTTCATTATCACTAAACAATTTTAATATATGAATATCATTTTCTATTTTTTCTGATATCCCCATATTTATTCCATTTGTTTTATATTTAGCTATAAGTTTGTTAATTTCTTTATTCAACAATGAATTTTCTTTTTTATAAGTCAAAGTAATCAAAAGCATATAACCACGTCCCTTAAAGTTATTATGAGTACAAAACAATTTTAACTAAAACACTTTTAGTGGCATAACCTTATTATGCGTTTAAAATTAATGTCTATACAAAAAATTCAAAAAATGATACTCTATTTTTAGATTATATTTTAGGATGTGATAAAATGAAATTTGCATTTTGTGATTATAGACTAGATTTTGAAGAAGAACAGAACTTAATAAATTTAGATTTTAAAATAATAAAAACTCCTTGTTGCAGCGTTTTAGATGAGGCAACTAAAGGTCACCCCGATATGCTTATGAATTTTTTAGATAATAAAACAATTCTCTTACATAAAGACATTAATAAAAATTTTATAAAAAAATTAAAAGATTTTGGATTTGATGTGATTTTGTCAAAAAATTCTATTGAATCTAAATATCCTAAAGATATTATATTAAATTCTGTTAATACTAAGAATTTATTTATACATTACCTAAAATATACAGATAATGCATTATTAGATAATGTACAGCACAAAACTCTTATAGATGTTAAACAAGGATATTCAAAATGTTCAACTTTATATATAAATGAAGAATCATTTATTACTTCAGATTTAGGAATAGGCAATTCACTAAAAAAAATTGGTTGTGACGTTTTAATCCTTCCCTTTGGAGATATATTGCTTCCACCTTTAGATTATGGATTCATTGGTGGCACATGCGGAATGTTAGATGAAAAAACAATAGGTTTTTACGGAAGCCTTGATTATTATAAATACGGCAAAGAAGTTTTAACGTTTTTAAAAAAACATAATACTAAAGCTATATATTTACGAAAAGGTAA
>JBGUER010000032.1:0-5744 GCA_041821285.1 Clostridiaceae bacterium | reverse complement strand
GAAGTTTGTTTTGCATAAATTTATAAATTTATCATATTTTTTACATCTGGTTTCTTCTATATAATGTTTTGTCTCCATGTTCATCTGTTCTGAAATTTGTACCTATATGATTTTATTATAAAAAAAACTCTCAAAGCCTATACATTTCACGACTTTGAGAGTTCACAACTCACCAAATCAATCCGATTCAGAAGTTTCTTTAATAATAATTTCTTTTAATATAAATTCCATTCCGCTTAATATTTCCCAATCATCAGCTTTGCAATAAGGACATTTTCCTTTATTCTTTATGATTTTAAACACCTTATTACAGTGATGGCACAAACCATTGGCTGGAATCATCTCTATTTTCAATTTAGAATTTTCTAAAATTGTCCCTTCTGCTGCATTAGGAAAATATTCCTTCATATATCTAGGCACAATTGATGACATTTCACCTATTTGTACAACAATAGCCTCTATTTCATCAATCTTATTTTGAACTGCAGCATTTTCTACCATTTTTATTAATTCTACTAATACGGTTACCTCATGCATAATATTCCCCATCTTTCCCATCTAGTCACATTAAGATAATTATTTATCCATACTATCTCTATTTGGATTTAAAGCGGTTTTTATTTTAATACTCATCGCTCGCATAGCTGCATGCGGTTTGATTTTTTCATAACCAAAGCTATGGGCATCAAATTCACGATGAATTGTAATTGCATCAAATTTACATCTTGTTGTACATTCTCCGCAACCAATACATTTATTTGGATCAACATAAGCAACACCACATTTTAAACAACGATTGGTTTCTGCTTTTAATTGTTCTTCGGTAAATGCAATACGTGGATCTGAAAAAGTATTATTTTTAGATTCATCATGATTAATCTTTTGCCTTTTAGCATTATCATAGCCGTCAAGATTCAAATTATCTTTATCAAGTGATTTAAATACTTTTCTATTTCTTCCTAATGTCAATGATTGTCCAGGGTGAACAGATCGATGTAATGAATCAGCGCCCTCTTTACCTGCAGCTATAGCATCAATAGCAAATTTAGGTCCACTATAAACATCGCCACCAACGAACACATCAGGTTCACCTGTTTGATATGTTAGTGAATCAGCTTTTGCAGTCATATTACCATTTAATTCTACTTTGCTATTTTTTAACATATCATCCCAAATAATAGCCTGTCCAATTGATAATAATACCTTATCAGCTTTCACTGTTTTAATATCATTTTCATCATATTTAGGACTAAATTTTCCATCTTCATTAAACACACTTAAACAACGTTTAAATTCAACTGCTTTAACTTTACCATCTTCAATAATGATTTGTTTTGGACCCCAACCATTATTTATAACAACACCTTCTTCTTTAGCTTCAAAAAGTTCTTCATCTTGGGCAGGCATTTCATCTTCCCCTTCTAAGCAGAACATATTTACAGTTTTAGACGCTGTTCTAAGGGCAGTTCTTGCAACATCCAGTGCAACATTACCGCCTCCAATTACCACAACATTTCCTTCAGTCTTAACATCTTTACCCAAATTAACATCTCTTAAATAATCAACACCAGAGATAACATCTTCGTGCTCTTCGCCTTCAATATTAAGTTTTCTACCACCTTGAGCACCAATTGCGATATAAAATCCTTTATATCCTTGATCACGTAATTCATCCAAAGTAACATCTTTCCCTACTTCAACACCACATTTAATTTCAACACCTAGTTGACGAATCACGTCAATTTCGGCTTCTACAACGTCTTTTTCAAGTCTAAATGCAGGAATACCTAAAGTCAACATTCCACCAGGTTTTTGTTCTTTTTCAAAGATTGTGATTGTATAACCTTTTTGAGCTAAATAATATGCACAAGAAATTCCTGCCGGTCCTGAGCCAATTATAGCAATCTTAATATTGCTATAATCAAATAACTTTTCTGGAACAAACCTTGTTTCCTTATTTAATTCCATATCAGCAATAAATTTCTTAATTTCATCAATTGCAACTGCTTCATCAAGATTACATCTAGTACATTCACTCTCACAATTATGTGGACAAATACGACCGCAAACTGCAGGTAATGGATTTTCTTTTTTAATTAATTCTAAAGCATCAAGATATTTTCCTTGAGCCGCTAATTTTATATATGCTTGGACAGAAATATGTGCTGGACAAGTTGTCTTACATGGCGCAGTACCGCACTCATAAACATTTTCAAAGTTTTCTCTAAAATCTGGATTATAACGTTCTGGTCCCCAATTATGATCATCTGGAAGTGGGCTAACTGGATATTCAAATGGCTTTTTAGTACATAAATTTTGTCCTAACTTAACAGCATTAGCAGGGCACGTTTCAACACATTGTCCGCAAGCTCCACATTTTTCAGTATCCACCTCTGCAACATAATTAGATCGTGACATATTAGGGGTATTAAAATATTGGGAAGTACGTAGCGCTAAACAGATATCTCGTTCGCAATTACAAATTGCCCAAATTTTATTAGTTCCATCCATATTTGAAACTTGATGCATATAACCCTTTTTTTCAGCTTTTAGAATAACTTCTTGTGCTTCTTCTTTTGTAATACGTCTTGCTTTACCCGTTTTGATACATGATTCAGCAGTAGCCCCGAGTATAATACATAGTTCTTCCGGTAAATTACCAGTACCCTCTCCCATTTGAGTACGAACCAAACGGCATTGACATGGTGCTAGACAAATATGGTTTTGATATTTAGTTAACCAATAGGATATTTCTTCATATGGTGCTCTTCTGGTTTCAGCTTGAATTGCTGATTCAACTGGTATAACACGCATTGCCCCGTTACCCATTGGCATAAGTTCAGTAACTGCCTTAACAGTTTCTCTTGTATATTCTTCAAAAGCTCTGGCTATCTCAGGATGAGAATCAGCTTGCTTTCGATTAAGCATCATTAATTCATAAATTCCTGGAATATAAATTGGTAATTCGAACTTATCTGTTCCATCTCCTTGAGGTTTAATTTCAACAATCCCCATATCAGCAAGTTGCATACAAACATCAAAAGTTTCAGCATAATTTTTATGTACTCTTGACGCAATATCTTCCACTGCCTCTTCTTTTCTTCTTTTCATAGCAATAACAACATCAGCTTGTTCATCAGTAACTAAATCAGCAAATACATAATATTCTGGGTCTTTTTCAGTATATATTTTGTTTCTTCCACTGATATGTTGTGCCATTTCAATGATCTTTTGTCTGTTTTTCATCCTATTTTCCCCTCCATAATTAATACTTTTAAAAGTAAATACTTTTAAAAGTAAATACATTACTAAAATCAATACATATTTTAATATATCTTTACTAAAATTATACTTATATTTACTACGCTTGTCAAAAATATATCAATATAGAATATCTAAGTAATTCTAGTAATTTCTTTGCACTAGAATTGCATTATACAATATAAAATATTATAATAATTTTAAAAATTTAAAAATAAATATAATGAGATTAATAAAAAAAAATATCGAAGGAGCCTTAATTATCTGCTCCTTCGATATATATTGAAAAAAACAAACTTGTTTTTTTCATCCAATATTATAAATCTTTTAAATCATAACGATGCATATTTACAAATGTTGAACGTCCCTAAATTTTCTACTAATTTTAAGATTTCATCTGCAAATTTTTATTAGCTACAGATAACATTAATTTTAATCGATTTAATTGATTAACTTCACTAGCCCCTGGATCATAGTCAATTGCAATAATATTAGCTGTTGGATACTTTTCTTTAATTGGTTTAATCATAGCTTTACCAATAACATGATTTGGTAAACATCCAAAAGGCTGAACACAAACAACATTCTCATATCCGTGTTTTACTAATTCCACCATCTCACCTGTTAAAAACCATCCTTCTCCAGTTTGATTTCCAAGAGAAATTATTTCCTCAGCATGTTCTGCCTTTTTTTCTATACTTGTAGGTGGCGTAAAATTCACACTATTTTCAAATGCTCTTTTTGCAGGTTTTCTGTACATATCACATATTTTAATAAATGCATTAGCATGATCCCAAGCTTTCTTAGAACCGTTTAACTTTTCATATTTAAATTTGGCTGTAAATGCTGAATATAAGAAAAAGTCTAATAAATCTGGTACACTTACTTCAGCGCCTTCTTCTTCTAATACTTTTACTATTTGATTATTCCCTGTTGGATGATATTTAATTAATATTTCTCCAACAATCCCCACTTTGGGTTTAAGGATATCAAGTCTTTCTAATGCATCAAATTCAGCTATAATTTTTTTAATATTATTTCTATAGGTAATAATATTCCCAGTTTTAATATTTTTTACTGCGATTTCTTTCCATTTATTATGAAGATCATCAGCAGCTCCTTTTACTTTTTCATATGGTCTTGTAGCTTGCGTAGTCCTCAGAAAAATGTCGCCATATACAATTGCCATGACTGCTTTATTAAGCATTGACCTGCTGATATTAAATCCAGGATTTTCTTCAATGCCATATGCATTAAGTGATATCACTGGAATCTGCTCCATATTAGTATCACGCAGTGCTTTTCTTATCAAACTTACATAGCTAGATGCTCTACATCCACCACCTGTTTGACTCATCATTACAGCGGTATTATTCAAATCATATTGTCCTGATTTAAGAGCTTTCATAATTTGTCCAATAGTTATAATAGCAGGATAACATGCATCATTATTTACATATTTCACTCCTTCATCTACAGAACCTGGATCAACACCTGGCAATATAACTACATTATACCCTTCACTCTCAAAAACAGGCCTTATCATATCAAAGTGAATTGGAGACATATTAGGTGCTAAAATAGTATAATTCTTTTTATTTTCTTTTGTAAATATTGCTTTATCCTTATAAATATTTACTTTCTGTAAAACTACTTTTTTTCTTTCACGTTCGTCAATGGCAGCCTTTAATGAACGTATTCTAATCCTAATAGCACCAAGATTATTTCCTTCATCTATTTTAATAAGAGTAAATATTTTTCCATAGCTTGCTAATATTTCACTAACCTGGTCGCTTGTTACTGCATCAATTCCGCAACCAAATGATGTTAATTGAATAAGCTCTAATTGGTCATTTTTTCCTACAACCTCTGCAGCTGAATACATTCTACTATGATAACTCCATTGATCAAGAACCCTTAATTTAGGGTCTGTTTCTTTTAGATGAAAAATAGAATCCTCTGTCAAAACCGCCATCCCAAGATTTGTAATAATATTTGTTAAACCATGATTTATCTCTTCATCCACATGATAAGGTCTTCCTGCTAAAACAATTCCTTTTTTATTATTGTCTTTTAGATACTGAAGAACTTCTTCTCCTTTATTTGCTATATCTTCACGAACCCTTCGTTTTTCATCCCAAGCTTTTTTAGCAGCAATTTTTATCTCTTCATATGGAATATTAAATCCATATTCTAAGAACTCTTCATTTAATCGCTGTGCTAATCTTGTTTCATCATCCATTGGTAAAAATGGATTCATAAACTTAACATTTTTTTCTTTTAACATATCAACATTATTTTTAATAGATTCAGGATATGAAGTTACAATAGGACAATTATAATTATTTTCAGCTTGATTTCTTTCTTTGACTTCATAGGGAATACATGGATAGAATATAAATGGCACTCCTTTTTCAATCAAATGAATAATGTGTCCATGAACAAGCTTAGCTGGATAACATACTGATTCTGAAGGAATGGTC
>JBGUER010000031.1:0-21331 GCA_041821285.1 Clostridiaceae bacterium | reverse complement strand
TCTAAAATAAATGATTCATCTTTTTTATCAGTTTCTTTCATACAACTACTTCCTTTGAATATTGCGCCTTCTTTTATAGAAATATTTATAACTTCTATATCGCCATGCAATTTTCCAGAAGGAAGTATTTCTAATAATCCATCACATTTTATATTTCCTTCAACCTTACCAGAAATAACAATATTATATGCAGTTATATTTCCAATAATATGTCCATTTTCTCCTATATTAACTTGTTTTTTTGTGTTTATATCACCTTTGAAAGTTCCGTCTATTCTTATGTTGCCGTCAGATGATATATTTCCTTCCATACTGGTAGACACCCCTATTAGAGTATCAATTTTAGAATCATTTGTTCTTTTTACAGGTACTTCGTTTTTATTAGTAGTAGCAAACATTTAAAATCCTCCTTGTATAAAATTTAAAGGGTTTATAGGAACCCCATTTTTCCTAAGTTCAAAATGAAGATGTGGACCTGTAGAACTTCCGGTAGACCCAACTAGTGCTATAAGATCTCCTTTTTCTACCTCATCTCCTTCAGAAACGTAAATCTTACTAGTGTGTCCATATATGGTTTCATAACCATTGTGGTGATTTATTATAATTGCATTTCCATATCCGCCATAATATGTAGCTAGGGTAACGGTACCTTTAGCGGAAGCATATATCTTTGTTCCATAATAGTTTGCTATGTCTAATCCTTTATGATATTCAGTTGAGCTTAAATCAAATGGATTTTCTCTATCTCCAAAATATGAAGATATTTCCCCTTGGCAGGGAACAAAAGAAGGTATGTATTTTTCTTTTTCAAGTAAATTATCTAATTCTTTGGATAAATCAGTATATTCATCTATTTTTGTATCTAAACTTATAATTAAATCCTTACTTGAGGAACTAAGTGTTTGTTTTGAATAACTTAAATTATTAACATCTATATTATTTAATGAAATACTATTTTCTATTTTGCTTTTCACAGCGTCTTCTAGTTTGTCCAGTTCTGAAAGTCTTGTTTTTATTTCATCTTCATTATCCTGATAATTTTTTATTATTTCATCTTTATTTTCGTTATCACTCTCTAAAGAATTCATATATTTTTGACTGTCAATCAAAGAAGCTGTTTCTTTAGTTAATAAACGATATTTAACAAAAAAGCAAAGAAGAAATATAAAAATAGATATAAAGATTATAAATAAAAATTTTATTAGTTTAACCGGTAGGTTGTAGTTTTTGGAGCTACCTCCTTTTTCTGGGACAACTATAATATTGTAACTGTTACTAAATTGGTTTAAGAATTTAAATCTCTTTAACAAAAAGAATTCACCTACTTTACACTGTTAAGCTGGGATAAACATACAACTATTTATGTAATATTTAACTTAATAAAAAAAGTATAACATATTAAATTTTTACTAACAAGAAAAATTTATTTAATATCACATTGTAATGTGATATACTAGTTAATCATAGGAAATAATATTTTCTTATTTTAGGTAGTGGGATAGGTGTATGAGATGAGTGTTACTATAAAAGATGTAGCTAGGGAAGCTGATGTTTCTCCTTCTACTGTTTCAAGAGTTATAGCAAATAATTCTAAAATAAGTGATGAAACTAAGGAAAGAGTAAATAAAGCTATAAAAAAATTGGATTATTACCCAAATGTTATAGCAAGAAGTTTAGCTAATAATAGTACTAAAATATTAGGATTGGTTTTGCCAAATTCTGCAGAAAATTCTTTTGAAAATCCATTTTTTATTCAAGCGATGGCTGGAATAAGTATATATGCTCAAAGAAAAGGATATAATATTATGTATTCCTTTGGAAAAGATGATGAAGATGAGCTTAGCTTAGTTAAAAAATATACAAATAGCAAATTAGTTGATGGAATAATATTGCTAGTATCAAAATCAAAAGATAGCTGCATTAATTATTTAAAAGAAAGTAAATTTAATTTTGTGGTAGTTGGAAGACCTGAAAATGAAAATAATGTTTTGTGGGTAGATAATGATAATTTTGATGCTATGAGAAAAGCAGTTAATATTGTGATAAATAAAGGATATAAAAGCTTTGCATATATCGGAGGACCAAAGCATTGGACTGTATCAAAAGATAGATTAGCGGGCTTTAAACAGGCTTTAATTGATAACAATATTCCTATAGAAGAGGATATTATAATAGAACAAAAGGAATTTAATGAAGCTATGGGTTATGAAGCTATGAAAAAAATATTATTATCTAAGACCCCTGAAGCGGTTATTACAACAGATGATTTATTAGCTTTTGGTGCACTTAGAATGATAAGAAAAGAAAAACTTAAAAATATAGGCCTTGTAGGGTTTAATAATACACCTCTTTCAATATATCAAAATCCTTCATTATCTTCAGTGGATATAAATTCTGAGAAATTAGGATATAGGGCAGCTAAATTATTAATAAATTCAATAGAGAAAGAGGAAAATAGAGTAAATCATTATATAGTAGATACAAAATTAATGGAAAGAACTTCCACAAAAAGAAAATAAGAAGGCATAAGCCTTCTTATTATTTTGTTTATTTTATATAAAGTTCTTTGTAATATTCTTTAAGCATTCTTTCAACTGAAAAATAATCTTTAGTAGATAATATGCTTTCTGTCATCATATTTGTCCATTTAGTTTTATTATCATAATAAGTAGGTAAAACTTCATCTAGTAAAACTCTATATAAATCTTTTAAATCATTTTCATCTAAAAGATCTTCGTCATCACTTTCAAATCCGTTTCCTATTTGCCAACCGTTTACCCCATCATTACAGGCTTCAGGCCACCATCCGTCTAGTATGCTCATATTTAAAACTCCATTCATAGCAGCTTTCATTCCAGAAGTTCCGCTAGCTTCTTTAGGTCTTCTTGGGTTATTAAGCCAAACATCAGCACCTCGAGTTAAAGCCTTACCAATATTCATATCATAGTTTTCTAAAAACACTACGGAATTTGGATATTCTTTGGATAGTTTAACTATATTTGCAACTATATCTTTTCCAGTATCATCTAATGGGTGCGCTTTACCTGAAAATACTATTTGGACTTTAGAAGATTCTAAAAGTGGTCTCATAATTTTTTCATCTGTAAATATAAAATTGCTTCTTTTATAAGGAGCTGCTCTCCTTGAAAATCCTATTATTATTGAGTCTTCTTTTAGTTTAACTCCATTTCTATTATATATAAAATCTATTAATTCTTTTTTGTTTTTCATATGATTTTCATAAATATTTTTGTCGTTTAAAGCGGCTTGAATCATATTATCATCAACCCAAGTTTTCATGTGAATAGCATTAGTAATGGCTACAATTTCAGATCTACTATCAACAGAAGACCACATTTTATTAGCAGTTTCTCCATGAAGTTTAGCTACTGCATTTGATTTTCTAGAAAGCTTTAAAGCTGCAACAGTCATATTAAAAGGATCTCCACCCAGGTCTATAAGAGTATCTTTTGGTATGCCATTATTAGCTTTAAGATACATTAATTTATCTATAGGATGCGACTCATTTCCTTCAACAATTGGTGTGTGTGTGGTAAATACAATTTCTTCCCGAGTTAAATTAAAAGCTTCTTCATAAGAATTTCCGTTGTCCATTTTTTCTTTTAAAAGTTCAAAACCTGCAAATAAAGCATGGCCTTCATTAAAATGATACACATCAACATCTATGCCTAGTTTTCTTAAAGCACGAACACCACCTATTCCAAGAACTATTTCCTGGGCAATTCTTTCTTCCCCAAACCATCCGTATAATTGACCTGTTATAAAATTATCTGATTTATTTTCAGGAAGGTCAGTATCTAGTAGATAAAGATCAGCGTTATCAAATTTAGTTACTTTCCATACTTTACATAAAATATCTTTTTCGCGGATATTTACGTTAACAGTTACACCTGTATCTTCTAAGAAGTCGTAGATATAATTGTGATAGCAATCAAAAGGATTTCCATTTTTGTCTATTCTTTGATCTGTATATCCTTGTTTCCATAGTATACCTATAGAAACTATTGGGTAATTAAATTCTTTAGCACCTTTAATATAATCTCCTGCAAGTATCCCAAGACCTCCAGCGTAAGTTTTAAAATCTGAATTAAGACCGTATTCCATGGAAAAATATGCTACTTTAGGCAAAACTGACATATATAATTCCTCCTTAATAATTTATTGATATAGAATCATTGCTATTTATATAATAATCTTTGTTTAACACATTTATTTTAAAAGATGAACCTTCTTCTTGAATTATATTAATTATATTTTTTGAAACTTTTATATTTAATAAATGTTCTCTAAAATATAATTTGAAGGAATATTCATCCCATTCAGTTGGTATAAATGGATTTAAACACAAAACGCTATCTTTTATGTTTAAACCTCCAAAGCCGTGTACTATACTCATCCAGCTGCCAGCCATGCTAGTTATATGAAGTCCATCATCAGTATCTTTATTATAATTATCAAGATCTAATCTAGCAGTCCTTAAATATAATTTGTATGCCATAGCATGATAGCCAATTTGAGAAGCTATTATTGAATAGATGCAAGGGGAAAGGGATGACTCATGAACAGTACGAGGTTCATAAAAATCAAAATTTCTTTTTTTAGTTTCAATGTCGAATTTATCACCTAAAAAATAAATTCCTTGGAGGATATCTGCTTGTTTAATGAATGGGGACCTAAGTATTTTATCCCAGGACCAGTTCTTATTAAGTGGCAAATCTTTAGGATTAATATCTTTTACAAGCAATTGTTCTTTGTCCATGTAGCCATCCTGTTGTTCAAAAACATTATCAATTTTATTGAAAGGGAAATACATTTTATTTGTTATATCTTGCCACTTTAATATTTCCTTGTCAGTGATATCTAATTTATCTATTATTAATTTGTAATCACTTGGATATTTTTCCTTGATTAAATTTATGGATTTTATTGTATATTCTAAGCACCAAGCTGCCATAGTATTTGTGTACCAATTATTATTAACATTATTTTCATATTCGTTAGGGCCTGTAACTCCAAGAATCATATAGTTATCTTTATATTTATTATAATTCACTCTTGATGCCCAAAATCTAGAAATTTGAATTAAAACTTCTAAACCGTATTTAGGCAAATAATCTAAATCATTTGTGTAATTTATATAATTATATATGGCGTAGGCAATAGCACCATTTCTGTGAATCTCTTCAAAGGTTATTTCCCATTCATTATGGCATTCTTCACCATTCATTGTAACCATAGGGTAAAGAGCACCAGAAAGTCCTAGTTTTTTAGCATTCTCCACTGCTTTATCTAGTTGGTTATATCTGTATATTAAAAGATTTTTAGAGATAGCAGATTCTCTTGTACTTAAATAAAAAGGTAAGCAATAGGCTTCTGTATCCCAATAAGTACTTCCACCATATTTTTCTCCAGTAAAACCTTTTGGTCCTATATTTAATCTTGTATCGTCGCCTGTATAAGTTTGATTTAATTGAAATATATTAAATCGTATTGCTTGCTGAGCACGTGCATCACCTTTGATTACGATATCGCTTTCTTTCCAGATTTCATCCCAACATTCTACATTTTCATTATATAATTCAGTAAAACCTTTACTCTTAGCATAAGATAAAAGGTTATTAATTTTATTATCTATAATATTATTGTCATAATACCTATTACTGCTAATAGCTATATATTTATTTAATGTTAATTTTTCCTTGGATTTTACTTTCATTGAAATTTTATTACCGCAAAGCTTTTCATCTTTTATAACTGATGGAGATGTATTTGCTAAATTATTGTTTAAAAGTATATCATATCCCATAGCAGCAAACACTAAAAAGTCTAATTTCTTTGTTGTCATTTTAATATTAGAATAATAAGGTTTTGACTCTATAGAGTCTATATTCCAAAACATTTCATCATAATTAGAATCTTGATTATATATATTTCCATCTAAATAAGGAATAAGCTCAATATTTGAATCATGATTTATAGGAGTTAGACTATAGCTTATTGCTGCGATTTCTTTATCTTTCATACTTAAAAATCTTTTTACTTCTATTTTAGTTTCTCTGTTTAATGAATCTATAAAAGTGAATGATCTATTTAAAGAACCTTCTTTCATATTAAGTTGCCTCTTAAAATCCTTAATATTTGAACTTTCTATATCTAATATTTCTCCATTTATTTTTACTTTTATTCCAATAAAATTTACAGCATTTAAAACTTTTGCAAAATATTCTGGGTAGCCATTTTTCCACCAACCAACTCTGGTTTTATCAGGATAATAAACTCCAGCAATATAAGTTCCTTTTAAACTTTTCCCAGAAAAATCTTCTTCGAAATTACCTCTCATTCCCATATGCCCATTTCCAAGGCTTAATATACTTTCGGAAATCATATTATTTTCATGATTATAATGATCTTCTATAATATTCCATTCATCAACTAAAAAACAATTTTTCATTAGCCACCTCTTAATCTCGTGCAACCGATTGCACAAATTTGAAAAAATAAATTCCATATCTAGAAAAGAAAATATGAAATATAAAATGTAATTACTTATCTTAAGAATATCATATCATTTTTCATGTTAATTAACAATAGTTTATTAACAGAAAAATAAAATAATAATAATATTTTATGTGTTACTAATGAAGTGAAATTTATTTCACGGAAACGTTTAAATAAATTTTTGAAATAGGCTTGACAATTTAAAAGGAATAAACTACAATTTAATTATGGTGCAAACGGTTGCACATAAATTGTTTAAATATAAATGATGGAGGGGTATTATGAAAAAAATTAAAAAACTTGTAGCAATGTCTTGTGTTTTAGCTATGACAGCAGGTATACTAGCTGGTTGTGGGGAAAAATCAGGTGCAGATTCTGAGAAAAAAGTAACAATAGATATTTTCCAATTTAAGGTTGAAGCTAAAGAAGCTTTAGAAGATGCTGTTGCTGCTTATATGGATGAAAATCCAAATGTTACTATTAATGTTGAAACAGTTGGTGGTGGAGATGACTACGGTGCAGCTTTAAAAGCTAAATTTGCATCAGGAGAAGAACCTGCTATATATAACATTGGTGGAACACAAGATGCGATAGATTGGAAAGAAAAATTAGAAGATTTATCTGGTGACCCATGTGTTTCAGAAGCTTTTGATGGTACATTAGATGCAGTTACATTAGATGGTAAAATCTATGGTGCCCCATTTAATCAAGAAGGATATGGTTTCATATATAACAAAGCTATATTTGAATCAGCTGGAATAGATGCAGCCTCAATAAAAACATATAGTGATTTAGAAGCTGCTGTTAAAACTTTAGATTCTAAAAAAGATGAACTAGGACTTGAAGCAGTATTTGCATTCCCTACAAAAGAAACTTGGGTAACAGGATTACATTTATCAAATGTAGCTTTCTCAAATGAATTTACAAATGTAGTAGATGCTTTTAATGCAAAAACAATAGATTTTAAATATAATGAAGGATTACAAAAACTTGTAGACATACAAGTAAAATATGCTTATAAACCAGACGGAACTAACGCTTCTTTAAATAGTGTTGATTATTCAACCCAAGTTGAACAAAAATTTTCTTTAGCTAAAGTTGCTATTATTCAACAAGGAAATTGGGCATATGGTTCAGTAGCTGGTATTGATGAAGATTTAGCTGCTAATATTGGAATATTACCAATGCCTTTAGATGGAGTTAAAGAAGGATGCATACCAGTTGGAGTTCCAATGTATTGGGCAGTAAATTCTAATAAAGATGAAAATGTTAAAGATGCTGCTAAAGATTTCTTAACATGGCTTAATACATCAGACGCAGGAAAGAAAAGAATTATAGAAGATTTCAAATTCATACCAGCTTATAAAGGATATGATACTGATGAATTACAACCAGGAGATCCACTTGCTAAAGATATTTTAAATTACGCTAATGAAGGAAATACAATGCCATGGGTATTCATGGGATATCCAACAGGATGGGGACAAGAAAAACTTGGAAATGATATTCAAAAATATGTAGCTGATGAAATGACTTGGGCTGAATTAGTAGATGATGTAAAAGCTCAATGGGAAGAAGCTAGAAAATAATTTGTTAGACTAAAATAATCCTGGATTGTTTAATAGACTAATCCAGGATTATTTGAATTTTTAAATTTGAACAAATAATAAGCAAGGGAGAGAGAGTTAATGAAGAAAAAGTTGTCATTTTGGGGATTTGTAGGCCCAGCTTTATTTGCTTTTATAGTAGTTCAGCTTATTCCTTTATTGTATGGTATATATTATTCTTTTACTGATTGGAATGGTATAAAATCAGAGATTAACTGGGTTGGAATAAGTAATTATGCGAAAGTATTTAAAGATACAGAATTTATGGATTCATTTCTTTTTACAGTAAAATTCACAATAGCATCAGTTATAATATTAAATTTACTAGGTTTTATATTAGCTCTTTTAGTTACTCGTGAATCTAAATTTAATAGCGTATTAAGAACTGTATTTTTTATGCCAAATCTAATCGGAGGATTAATTCTAGGATTTATTTGGCAGTTTATATTCACACAAGCTTTTGCTAATTTAGGAAATGCATTAGGTCAAAAATGGTTGCTTGGCTGGTTGTCTAATGAAAAGACTGGATTTTGGGGTCTTGTTATTTTGATGAGTTGGCAAATGGCAGGTTATTTAATGGTTATATATATAGCCTCACTTCAGAACATTCCTCAAGATTTAATAGAGGCTGCGCAAATTGATGGAGCTAATTTTTGGCAAAGAACAAGAAAGATAGTTATGCCAATGGTAAGACCGGCATTTACTATAAGTTTATTTTTAACTTTGTCTAATTCTTTTAAATTATATGATCAAAATTTGTCGTTAACAGGCGGTGGACCTTTTAATAAAACACAAATGTTGGCTATGAATATATATAATACAGCTTTTAAGTTTAATCATATGGGAGAAGCTCAAGCTAAAGCAGTTATTTTCTTTGTTATTGTAGGAATAATAACTGTAAGTCAGGTTTACTTTTCTAAGAAAAGTGAGGTGGAGGCTTAATGAAAAAGAAAAAAAATACAGGATTAAATGTTTTAGTAGGAATAATAAGTGCTTTTTTAGCTATAGTATATTTGTCTCCTTTTTATATAATGATTACAAATTCCTTTAAAACTAAAAAAGAATTATTTACAAGTACATTATCATTGCCAAATACTCTCTCATTTGCTAATTATAAAGAAGCTTTTGTGGATCTAGAATTTTTTAGTGCAGTTACTAATTCTTTGCTTATAACAATATGTAGTATAGTAGTAATAATAATATTCACATCTATGGCAGCATGGATGCTAGAGAGAACTAAAACAAAGACAAGTGGTTTTATATTTTTATTATTTATATCCGCCATGCTTATTCCATTTCAAGCGGTTATGTTACCACTTGTTAGGATAATGGGAAAATTAAATCTTTTAAATTCTTTTGGATTGATTTTTATGTATCTTGGTTTTGGTGTTTCCTTATCTACATTTTTATATCATGGATTTATAAAAAGTATACCTAAAGAACTTGATGAAGCGGCTATGATAGATGGGTGTAATAAATTTCAAACATTTTGGAAAATAATATTTCCGCTACTTAAGCCAATATCAATAACTGTAGCTATTTTAAATATAGTTTGGATATGGAATGATTATTTGCTACCATCATTAGTAGTAAATAAACCAGGTAAGCAGACAATACCACTTAGAATATTCTTATTCTTTGGAGAATACACAAAACAGTGGCATTTAGCTATGGCGGGATTGATTCTTGCTATTATTCCAGTTGTAATATTTTATTTTAGTGTACAAAAATATATTATTAAATCTATTACTGCAGGAAGCGTAAAAGGTTAATAAAATAAATACAGGCTGATGACATAGTATAAATGTTATCAGCCTGTATTATTTATGTAGCTATTTAGTTATTACCACTACAAAAGATAGAGCAGTTACGCAGATTATTGCTATAATGCTAAGAGTAATAATCCATTTATTAGTACTATTTATTTTGTTCTCAAGTAAAGACATTTTTGAATCCAATTTTTCATCTAAACTACTCATATTACTTATAGAGTCTTTTATTTCAGCTAAATCTTTTTTTAAAGAATCATTTTCTGTAGAAACAAGTGCATCTTTATTTTCCATAATATCACCCCCATATAATAACATTATACTACATTTCTTTTAACTTATGAATCGATATTAAAAAAAATGCAATGTATCATAAAAAACAATAAATTTCATTATAGTTCGTACTGGGACGAACTATAATTCGCAATAAGAACATCCAAAGATACTATACACGAATATTTATAGGTTTTTAATACTATATTGTATTGACTTTAAAAAACCTTAATGTTAATATTGACTTGTAAATTAAATAAGGAGGATTAGTAGATGAAGGTTGCAATAATCTTTGGAAGTAAATCTGATTTAGATGTAATGAAAGGTGCAGCGCAGGCACTAAAACAATTTGACGTAGAATACAAAGCTTATGTTTTATCAGCCCATAGAGTTCCTGAAAAACTAGAAGAGGTATTAAAAATGCTAGAAGAGGAAAACTATGAATGTATTATTTCAGGAGCAGGCCTTGCAGCACATTTGCCAGGAGTTATAGCTTCAAAAACTGTGCTTCCAGTTATAGGTGTTCCTATAAAAGCTGCACTAGAAGGAATGGATGCACTATTTTCCATAGTTCAAATGCCAAAGTCTATTCCAGTAGCAACTGTTGGTATTAATAATAGTTATAATGCTGGAATGTTAGCTATAGAAATGTTATCTATAAAATATCCAGAACTAAAAGAAAAGTTAATTAAATTCAGAAAAGATATGAAAGAAAATTTTATAAAAGAAAATGTAGAGGTGGATTTATAATGGAAAAAAGAGAAATGTTATACGAAGGAAAAGCTAAAAGAGTATTTAAAACAGATGAAGCAGATAAAGTTATTATATATTATAAAGATGATGCAACAGCATTTAATGGAGTGAAAAAAGGCCAAATAGAGGATAAAGGTATATTTAACAATACTATAACATCATATATATTTGAGCTTTTAGAGAAAAATGGAGTTAAATCTCATTTTATAAAGAAAATCAGTGATAGAGAACAGATATGCAAAATAGTAGAGATAGTTCCACTTGAAGTTATAGTTAGAAATGTAGCAGCTGGAAGTATGGCTAAAAGATACGGGGTCGAAGAAGGAACGGAACTTAAAACTACAGTATTTGAATTAAGCTATAAAAATGACGATTTAGGTGATCCACTTATAAATGATTATCATGCAGTAGCTTTAGGACTTGCGACTTTTGAAGAATTAAAAACAATATATGAAATGACAGCTAAGATAAATGACGTATTAAAAGAATTTTTCTTAAATGCTGGAATAAAACTAATAGATTTCAAAATAGAATTTGGTAGATGTGATGGGGAAATAATACTTGCTGATGAGATATCACCAGATACTTGCAGATTTTGGGATTCTAAAACTAATGAGAAATTAGACAAAGATAGATTTAGAAGAGATTTAGGAAATGTACGGGAAGCTTACGAAGAAATCATAAAAAGAATAAATGCTTAATCTTTCTAAAGGAGATAAAATATGAATTTTGAACAGGATAAATTCAAAGAGGAATGCGGAGTTTTCGGAATATTTTCTACTGAAAAAATAGATGCAGCAGCAGTTACATATTATGGGCTTTATGCCCTTCAACATAGAGGACAGGAAAGCGCTGGAATAGTAGTGTCTGATGGAAAAAATCTTGATATAAAAAAAAATATGGGTTTAGTTAGTGAAATATTTAAAGAAGAAGATTTAAAGAAAATGGAAGGGAATAGCGCTATAGGACATGTAAGATACTCTACTACAGGCTCTAGCAATCCTATTAATGCTCAACCTATTTTAAGTAAATATAAGCTTGGATCTATTTCTATAGCACATAACGGAAATTTAGTTAATGCAGATGTAATAAGAGAACTTCTAGAAGATGGTGGAACAATATTTCAAACATCAATAGACTCAGAAGTAGTTTTAAATCTTATAGCAAGAGGCGCTAAAAAAGGAATGGAAAATGCTGTAGTTGATGCTGTTCAGGCTATAAAAGGTTCATATGCCATAGTTATTTTAACAGAAAATAAATTAATTGGAGTTCGTGACCAAAATGGAATAAGACCACTTTGCATTGGTAAAACTGAAGAATCTTATATTTTAGCTTCAGAGAGCTGTGCTATAGATGCAGTAGGCGGGGATTTTGTTCGAGACGTTAATCCAGGAGAAATCGTAATAATAGATGAAGATGGATTAAGGTCTATAAATTTCGCGGAAAAAACTAAATACACACCGTGTTCTTTTGAATATATTTATTTTGCAAGACCAGACAGTGTAATAGATGGGATAAACGTATATTCAGCAAGAGTTCGTGCTGGGGAAAAGTTATTTGAAGAATCACCAGTAGATGCAGATGTAGTTATAGGAGTACCAGACTCTGGAATAGCTGCTGCTGTAGGTTATTCTAATGCTTCCAAAATTCCATATGCTATAGGAATTATAAAGAATAAATATGTGGGAAGAACATTTATAACTCCATCTCAAGAACTTAGAGAAAAAGCAGTTTCAGTTAAGCTGAATGTTTTAAAAGTAAACGTAGAAGGAAAAAGAGTTGTATTGATTGATGACTCTATAGTACGTGGAACTACAAGTAGAAGATTAGTTGAAATGCTAAGAAAAGCTGGAGCTAAGGAAATTCATTTTAGAGTATCATCTCCTATAGTTAAATATCCTTGTTATTTTGGAATAGATACACCTTATAGGAAAGATTTAATAGGGGCACACAAAACAGTAGATGAAATAAGAGATGAAATTGGAGCAGATTCTCTAGGATATATTAGTATGAAAGGGCTTAAAGAGTCATTAGATAAAAATAAAAGTTTTTGTGTTGGTTGCTTTAATGGAGAATATCCAATATCAGCACCTATAGAAACATCTAAAGATCATTTAGAAAGGTAGGTAAATATGGTAAATTATAAAGAAGCTGGAGTTAACATAGAAGAGGGATATAAAACAGTAGGTTTAATAAAAGAATATGCCAAAGAAACTTATGATGAAAATGTATTAAATGGATTAGGAAGTTTTGCTGCACTTTATGCACTTAAAGATTATAAAAACCCTATTCTTGTTTCAGGAACAGATGGAGTTGGAACAAAACTAAAAATAGCTTTTGATACTAATATATATGATACAGTTGGTATAGACTGCGTAGCTATGTGTGTAAATGATATTTTGTGCCAAGGAGCAAAACCTTTATTTTTCTTAGATTATATGGCTTGTGGAATGCTTGAGTCTTCAGTGGCAGCAGACATAGTAAAAGGTGTAGCTAATGGTTGCAAAATGGCAAATTCAAGTCTAATAGGTGGAGAAACTGCTGAAATGCCAGGATTCTATAAAAAAGGCGAATATGATTTAGCAGGATTTGCTGTAGGAGTTTGTGAAAAAGATAAGATAATAAATGGAGACAAAATAAAAGAAGGAGATGTATTAATTGGAATAGCATCTTCAGGAGTTCATAGTAATGGATTTTCATTAGTTAGAAAATTAGTTACAGATTTAAAAGAAGATTTTAACGGAGAAGAAATAGGCAAAGTTTTATTAACTCCAACTAAAATATATGTAAAAACAGTATCAAAACTTCTTGAAAAATATGATATTAAAGGAATGGCTCATATAACTGGCGGTGGATTTTATGAAAACATTCCAAGAATGTATTCTAAAAATTTAACTGCAGTTGTAAAAAAAGATAGCTTTGAAATCTTGCCTGTATTTAAATATTTAATGGATAAAGGCGTGTCAGAAAATGATATGTTTAATACATTTAATATGGGAATAGGTTTTGTTCTATGTGTAGACCCTAAAGATGCAGACAATATTTTAAATGAAATAGATGACACAGCTTACAAGATAGGTTACATGAAAGCTGGAGGTGAAGGGATTTGCTTAGAATAGCTGTACTTATTTCAGGGGGGGGAAGTAACCTTCAATCTATAATAGATAGTATAAATAAAGATGAATTACAAGCTAAAATAGATTATGTAATAAGTGACAAAGAAGGAGTTTATGGACTAGAGAGGGCTAAAAAAGATGGAATAAAAACTTATATATTAGATAGAAAAATATATAAAGATAAAATATCAGATGAAATACTTAAAATAGTTAAAGGTGTAGACCTTATAGTTTTGGCTGGATTTTTATCTATTTTAAATGGTGATGTAATAAAAGAATATAAAAATAAAATAATAAATATTCATCCTTCTCTTATTCCATCCTTTTGTGGACCTTCTATGTATGGTATAAATGTACATAAAAGTGCATTAGAATATGGAGTTAAAATATCTGGTTGTACAGTCCATTTTGTAGATGAGGGAACAGATACAGGTCCTATTATAGTTCAAAGAACTGTACCTGTATATTCTAGTGACACTCCAAAACTTCTTCAAGAAAGGGTTCTTAATGAGGAACATAAAGCGCTGCCACAGGCAATATCTTTAATAGCAGAGAAAAAAATTAATATAGATGGAAGAAAAGTTTATATAAATTAAGGAGGGTATTATGTTAAAAAGAGCTTTAATAAGTGTATTTGACAAAACAGGGGTACTTGAATTAGCTAAATTTTTATCATCAAAAGAGGTAGAAATTATATCAACTGGGGGCACATACAAATATTTAAAGGAAAACGGAATAAATGTTATAGAAATATCTGAAATAACTGAATTCCCAGAAATGCTTGACGGAAGAGTAAAAACACTTCATCCTAAAATTCACGGTGGTCTTTTAGCAATAAGAGATAATAAAGAACATATGAAAACAATAGAGGAAAACGGAATACTTCCAATAGATATGGTGGTTGTAAATTTATATCCTTTCTTTGATAAAGTGGGAGAAGATTTATCCTTTGAAGAAAAAGTAGAGTTTATAGATATAGGTGGACCAACAATGCTAAGAGCCGCATCTAAAAACTTTAATGACGTTATAGTTTTATCAGAAGTATCTGATTATGAAGAGGTAATAAAAGAACTTCAAGAAACTAATGATATATCTTTTGATAAAAGAAAAAAATTAGCAGGTAAAGTATTTAATTTAATGTCAGCTTATGATGGCGCTATATCAAACTTTCTTTTAGGAGAGGATAGCTACCCTGAATATCTATCAGTATCTTATAAAAAACAAATGGGGTTAAGATATGGGGAAAATCCACATCAATCTGCAGCTTATTATGTAAAAACTACAGAAAGCGGATCTATGAAAGGTTTTGTTCAGTTAAATGGAAAAGAACTATCTTATAACAATATAAAAGATATGGACATAGCTGTAAAATGTGCCTTTGAATTTGAAGAAATAGCTTGTTGCGGATTAAAACATAACACACCATGTGGAGTCGCTATAGCTGATAATCCTTATGAAGCATATTTAAAAGCCTATGAAGGAGACCCAATTTCAATATTTGGTGGAGTAGTTGCGCTAAACACAAAGGTAGATAAAAAAACAGCAGAAGAAATGGTAAAAATATTCTTAGAAATAGTAGCAGCTACAGATTTTGATGAAGATGCTTTAGAAGTATTAAAAAAGAAAAAGAACTTAAGAGTTATAAAGCTAAACGTAAAGCCTCAAAACAAAATAGAAATGGTAACAGTAGATGGTGGTATTTTAGTTCAAAGTTCTGATTTAAGAGCATCAGAAAGTTTTGAAGTAGCTACAGAAAAAGCACCAACAGATAAAGAAAAAGAAGATATGATATTTGGTATGAAGGTTTGCAAATATGTAAAATCAAATGCCATAGTGGTAGTTAAAGACAAACAAGTTTTAGGAGTTGGAGCAGGGCAAGTAAATAGAATTTGGGCAACACAAGAAGCATTAGAGAGAGCTAAAACTGGAACAGTTCTAGTTTCAGATGCATTTTTCCCATTTAGTGATTGCGTAGAAGAAGCTGCAAAATACAATATAAAAGCTATAATTCAACCAGGTGGTTCTATAAGAGATAAGGACTCAATAGAAGCTTGCAATAAATGCGGAATATCTATGGTATTCACTGGAATAAGACATTTTAAACATTAAGAGGTGAGGAATTGAAGGTTTTAATTATTGGAAATGGTGGAAGAGAACACGCAATGTGCTTGAAAATTAGTGAAAGTGACAAAGTAGATAAAATATTTTGCGCTCCAGGAAACGGAGGAACTTTTTTTCAAGATAAATGCGAAAATATAAATATAGTAGATATAGATAAACTTATTGAATTTGTTAAAGAAAATAAAGTAGATTTAACAGTTGTAGGACCTGAGCAAACTTTAACAGAGGGAATAGTAGATAAATTTAAAGCTGAAAATCTAAGAATATTAGGACCTTCTAAAAAAGCAGCCGCACTTGAAGGAAGTAAATCTTATTCTAAAGAATTTATGAAAAAATATGGGATAAAAACAGCAGATTATGCAGTATTTGAAGATATAGAAAAAGCTAAAAGTTATTTAAAAACTTCTAAATACCCTATAGTTATAAAAGCAGATGGACTAGCTGCAGGAAAAGGTGTTGCCATAGTTGAGTCAGAAGAAGATGCCTTTAATATATTAGAAGAATTCATGATAAAAGATAAATTTAAAGGTTCTGGTAAAAAAATAGTTGTAGAGGAATTTTTAGAAGGAGTAGAAGCTTCTATTTTATCTATTTGTGATGGAGAAACAATAATTCCATTTATGTCCTCAAAAGACCATAAAAATATATTCGATGAAAACAAAGGACCTAACACAGGTGGAATGGGAACAATAAGCCCCAATCCTTATTGCACAAAGGAAGTTTTAGATTCCTTTAATGAAGAAATATTAAAACCTACTTTAAAAGGAATAAAAGAAGAAAATTTAGATTTTATAGGTTTTATATTTTTTGGACTTATGATAAATGAAAAAGGTGTATACCTTCTTGAATACAATGCACGACTAGGAGACCCAGAAACTCAGGTTGTCCTTCCACTTATGGAATCAGACTTTTTAGATTTAATAGAAAATGCTTTAGATAAAAACTTGAAAAACACTAATATAACTTGGAAAGATGAAAAAAGCTGCTGCATAGTAGCTGCATCTTACGGATATCCTTTAAGCTATAATGTAGGATATGAAATAAAAGGCTTAGAAAAAATTAAAAACAATGTATTTATAGCAGGTGCAAAAGAAAAACAAGGCAAAGTAGTAACCACAGGTGGTAGAGTGCTTGGAGTAACAGGTTGTGGCAAAACTTTAGAAGATGCTATAAAAAAGGCATATGAAAACATAGGAAAAATTAATTTTACAGGAATGTATTATAGAAAAGATATAGGGAAAATATATTAAAAGTAAGCATCTCATTTTAATTAGTGAGATGCTTACTTTCATAGTTTATAAGATTATATCAATAAGCATTTTAACAGCAACACCTAAAGACATAGTGATAAATATAGGTTTTATTATCTTAGAGCCTTTCTTAAGAGCTAAAAGTGCTCCAACTCTGGCGCCCATTATCATAAATATAGCCATGGGTATTCCATAAATTAAAAGAATCTTTCCGTTTATCGCAAACAAAACTAAAGAAGTGATGTTACTTACAAAATTCAAAACCTTAGCATTACCAGAAGCATTAATAAAATCAAATTTAAATATTTTAATAAGTCCAAAAATTAAAAATGATCCAGTGCCAGGACCGAAAAAACCGTCATAAAAACCTAAAGAAAATGCAAGCAATATTCCCCAAAACACATTGATTTTTGTTAGTCCTTTGAAATTATACTCACTTCCCATAGATTTAGAAAACAAACTATAAATACCAACAAATAATATCATAATAATAACCAAAACATTTAAATATCTTTGATTTATACTAAGCACTGTGTTAACACCTAAAAAAGCGCCTATAAGAGTAAAAGGAATAAGATATTTCAAAGGTTTCATATTAACTTTTTTCGAAAAAGCGAAACTTAAGGAACTAGTTAGAGAAGACGTAGAAGCTGCAAATTTATTTGTTCCAAGAACAAAATAAGGAGATAAGCCAATCATAGAAAGAGCAGGAACAGATAAGATGCCACCTCCACCGGCTATAGCATCTAGCATAGCTGCGAAAAAACCACCAATACAAATAATTAAATATTTTGTTATCATAAGTACACCCCGTTTTAAAAATATAAATCTATTTTATCACATATATTCTTAATCTAAAATATAAATTGAAATAATTCTCAATTGTGATATTATAAATAGGTGAAGAAATAACAATAGTCTAGAATAAATATAAAATTCAGGAGGAAAATAAAATGAGTAATGAAGAAAATATTTCAGAAGAAGTAGAAGTTGAAGAATCAGTTGATACTATAAATAATGAAGAAGTAGTAGAAGAGGTTGAAGAAATTTTAGATGAGACTTTGGTTGAAGAAGTAAAAAAAGACAAACTATCTTTTGCTGACTTCTTTCTATCAAACTTTATAGATGTTTTAGTATCAGGCGTAATTGCTTTAGTTATATTTGCATTAACAGGTTTAATTTTAAAAGCTTTAGGTTATATTATAGTTAATAAACAAGAAATGTATTCATATATATTAATAATAGCAATTATATTATGTCCAGCTATTATTAGCGCAATAAAAGGATGGACATTAGGACAAAAATTACTAAATATAAAATTAACTAGATAATAGGAGTAATGAATGAAGAAAAACAAAGAAATAGAACTAAACATAGAAAAAACTGAATTTCCAGGGTTTGGTGTTGGGTATTATGAAGGGAAAAAAGTTAAGATAAAAGGTTCAGTAAAGGGAGAAAAAGTAATAGCTAAAATAACCAAAGCAAGAGGGAAGAGGATAGAAGCTGCAATAGTAGAGATATTAGAACCCTCTCCTTTAAGAAAAGACCCTATATGCCCCCATTATGGCGTATGCGGAGGTTGCTCAAACCAAGTAGTTCCCTATGATATAGAACTTGAATATAAAAAAGAGCAGGTTTTAGATTTATTTGAAAAGGGAGATATAGAATATAATCTTCCTATAGAAATAGAAAAAAGTCCTGAAGAAAATGAATATAGAAACAAAATGGAGTATAGTTTTGGTGATTTTGTGAAAGACGGAGATCTAACTATTGGGATGCACGCTAAAGGAAGTAGTTTTTCTGTTATAACTACAGACCAGTGCAAAATAGTTGATGAAGATTTTAGAAAAATACTAAGATTAACTTTAGATTATTTTATAGACAAAGAAGTTAAACCATATAAAGTTTTAAGCCAGGTAGGATATCTTAGAAATCTAGTTGTGAGAAAAGCTAAAAACACAGGAGAAATCCTAATAAACCTAGTTACCACATCTCAAGTAGATTTTAATTTAGATGAACTTCTAGATTTATATAAAAACCAAGAATATTTAGGAAAACTAACAGGAGTACTACATACTTTTAATGATTCTTTATCAGATGCAGTTTATGCAGACTCTATAGATGTATTATATGGAAGAGACTATATATATGAAGAGCTTCTAGGTTTAAAATTTAAAATATCTCCTTTATCATTTTTCCAAACAAATTCAAAGGGAGCAGAAAAGCTCTATTCTATAGTCCGTGACTTTATTGGTGAATCTAAAGACAAAACTATATTTGACCTATACTGCGGAACAGGAACCATAGGACAAATAGTAGCAAAAGATGCTAAAAAAGTTATAGGAATAGAACTTATTGAAGAAGCTGTTGTAAAAGCTAATGAAAATGCCAAGTTGAATGGACTTTCAAATTGCAATTTCATAGCAGGAGACGTTGGAAAAATAGTATCTGATATAAAGGAAAATCCGGATGTAATAATCCTAGATCCACCAAGACCTGGGGTTTCAAAGGAAGCTTTAGCTAAGGTAATCGAGTTTAACCCAAAAGAGATAATCTATGTATCTTGCAATCCAAAATCTCTAGTGGAAAACCTAGCAGTTTTAACGGAAGCGGGTTACGAAATAAAAGATGTGAAATTAATGGATATGTTCCCTCATACACCACATGTGGAGACGGTAGTTCTTCTTAGAAGGTAACTGTTACTTGGGAAAAACAGGAATAATCAATTGACAATTTAATAGTGTATTTTATGTTCTTCCAAGTGTAATGCTTGGGAGAATTTTTGGTTATATAGAGAATCATCAAGTAGCTGGTATTTAGCTGTCATTTTGGTTCGTAAATACATACTAAAATACGAACAAAAATGACATAAGTTAGAGCTTTGACTTTGATGCCTAAAATCATCTTAATGTAACATTATGAAATTTAAATATAACAATGCTGATGTTACATTTAAGGTGAAAAAGTTATATTAGGAGGTGGCAAAGTTGATATTGACTGTAGAACCGTATTTGAAAGAAAATATTTATGAGAAAGTAAATATAAAATCAAATAAGATTTATGTGTATGATATTTAACCGTTATGTTATTATTAATATAACTAGTAGGAACATATGTAATATTGCTAATTCTGTCGATTTAGGCAGGATTAGCATTAATTAATAATGAAAGGGTGAAAGCGTGGATAATAATACAGATATACTGATTTATCAAACAGAAGATGGTAGTACTAAGATAGATGTTAACTTTTCAATCTTGGAAATGATTATCGCCATAGGTTATCGAGTTAGATCAACAAGAGGAACTCAATTTAGACGT
This sequence comes from Clostridiaceae bacterium, assembly GCA_041821285.1. GTDB lineage: Bacteria > Bacillota > Clostridia > Clostridiales > Clostridiaceae > JAJBWD01. The sequence continues at coordinate 605 of JBGUER010000031.1, read as the reverse complement.
TGGGCAACAGAACGATTAAATGAATATTTGGTAAAAGGTTTTACTATGAATGATGAACGTCTGAAAAATATGAAGAATATTGGAGAAGGTTATTTTGATGAACTTCTAGAACGTATTCGTGATATCCGCTCCAGTGAAAAACGGTTCTATGTCAATACCTTGGACACAAAAAGTCGAACAAATTTATGTAGAACCTAATGCCTCATCTTCCTTTTGTTGTGGAGTCATATAATCAATGTTACCGTGAATCCTAATTCTGTTGTACCAGGACTCAATATATTCAAAGATAGCTAAATTAGCTTCATTGAAATCTTTGTATGTGTGTCTATATATTTCTTCTTTCTTTAATACTGAGTGAAATGATTCAATACACGCATTATCGTATGGATTTCCCTTGCGACTAAAGGAATGTATCATATTTTTCTTGTCAACATAATTTTCAAATAATTGACTTGTATATTGCGTGCCTAAATCACTATGAAGAATAATTCCTTCAGTGTCTGGAACATTAAGACAGGCGTTTTCAACTGCTTTTTTAGCTAGTTCAGCTGTCATTTCAGTCCCATATGCATACACGCAAAATAATAGGTTATGCATATGGAACT
>JBGUER010000030.1:0-21443 GCA_041821285.1 Clostridiaceae bacterium | reverse complement strand
CTTCCATTAAATCACCTCTCTTTTTAATATCAAAGCTAAATAATATACAATAGCCTTAGATAGATTTAAATTAAACACTTAATGTAGTATCGAATACAATTTAATTATATAAATAATACAAGCATAATTCAAGTATTTTTTTAATTTATGTCATAATTCAAATTTTGTTCATTTTTATAAATTGAATATCATCTATATTATCTTGATTAAATATCACATAAATATTATCTAATACCAATAAATTCTCATTTGTATATTCCTCTATATCCACAGTGAATTTATCAATATAAACATGCTTCGTGTTAGTGTTTTTAGGCATTTTGTAATATAAAATTTTGATTTCATTTTTTTCTTTTTTCTCTATTTCGCCTCTAATAAATCCAGGAATTCCTCTTTTAGAATTAAATTTTAAATAATCAAATTTTATAAATTGCAAAAATATATGACTATCTTCTCCTACTTTATTTTCATAAAATTGCAATAACGCTTGGTAATATCCTGCATTACTCAAACTGATAGTGAAATAATTTTTTTCATAAAAAAACTCACCTAATTCGTAAAACAGTTCAAATGAAGACTGAAATCTACTTAATAAATACTGAATACTCAGATTGAATTTATGAGAATTATAATATTTATCTACCACTTGTTCTACTCTTTTTAACCGATTTATATCTTCATAACTCATAGTACTAGTTTTTAATACTTCATATGGTGGGTAAGGAGAGTATACAGTTTTCCATTCCTTATGTTCACTATGCATAGGAGAACCCTTTAATACCTTCAAAAATCCAAGCTGAATTTCCTCTATATTTAAATTATAAACATGATTAAATGAAGTAATAAATGATCCAATGTCTTCACCAGGAAGCCCTGCGATAAGATCTAAATGCTGACTAATATTTCCCTGACTTCTAATTTCACATATATTTGAGTCAAGCCTTATTAAGTCTGAGCTTCTATTTATATTTTCTAAAATTTTAGGATTTGTGGTTTGCACTCCCACTTCAAATTGAAATAAACCTTTTGGCGCCGTTTTTAGTAGCGCTATTTCTTCTTCATCTAATAAATCTCCTGATATTTCAAAATGAAATCTTGTTTTACCACCTAACTTAATCAAATAACTCCATATCCCAATTGAAAATTCTTTATTTATATTAAAAGTTCTATCAACAAATTTAACTAATTTAACTTCATTGTCAACAAAAAATTTAAGTTCTTTTAAAACTCTATTAAGATTTAAAAATCTAACATTTCTATCTACTGATGACAAACAATATTTGCAGCTAAAAGGGCATCCTCTTGAAGCTTCATAATATACTATTTTATTTTCTAATTCATCTAAATTATCATAGGGAAAAACTACATTATTCATATCTAGATTTTCTCTATTTCCTGTATTAACTATATTACCTTTTTCTAAATATAATATTCCACGCACATTATGCATATCATAATTATTTAGTAGAGCTTCTATGTACTCTTTATAAGTTTGTTCTCCTTCTCCATTTATTATGTAATCAGTATAATTTTCTTTTAGATATTCTTCACCATTAAAAGATATTTCTGGTCCTCCATAAAAAATTGTTATTTCTTCATCTACTAGTCTTATTAACCTAGATAATTTTTTTACGAATTCAACATTCCATATATATACGGAAAATCCTATTACCTTTGGCCTTTGTTTTATAATGTCATATAAAACATTATCCATATTATCATTAATTGAATATTCCTTTAAAATACAATCATAATCTAAATCCTCTGTGTACTTTTTTAAATATCTTATAGCTAAATTACTATGAATAAATTTAGAATTTAAAGCTGCTAAAACAACTTTCATAATATCCCCCTTCAATAAAATAATTCTCTCACTTAGAGAGAATTATTTTTTCCCTTAATTAAATCATAAAAATCTAACATAAAACCAGCTGTAGTATCTTGTGCTTGTTTTATTATTATTTGAGCTATCGCTTCATTTTTTTCATTTAAGTTCTTTATATTACCATACTTGGAAAAAGTTTCATTTGCTAATTTAGAATTATTTTTTATATAGCCTTCAATATTATCATATCTTATTATCTTATTTCCTCCAAAAAAACTAAAATCAGACATAAGTCTACTTATTATCCATAATTCAAATTTTCTATGACTACTTAACAATTTATTATTAACATGCTGAGGTACAGTAGTATCTTGAATAAGATGACAAGCTGCTCCAAAATAAAATATAGAATCCTCCATTTTTTTATCATCCAGTAATTTTATAGCCTTATTATAATACTTGCTTGATTCTAACAAAGCATTAGAAAATCCATATAACCCTTTTCCATTTTCATAATGATAAAAATGATTTGAACTTTTAAAATCTTGATCTGCCCAGGTAACTCCCTTATTTAGTGGAGTAATATATTCCTTATAAAATTCTGCTTCCTCATCATAACCTTCATTTTTTAGAAGATTTATAGCTTCCATATTAATAAATTTGTGTACTGTACAATTAGTTTTTAATAATTTTTTCTTTATAGGATTAACAGCAAACATTAGTCCTTTAAATGTTTTTCCAAATGATATTTCTAATCTTTTTTTCATCCTTATTCCTTCTTATTTTGTGAATTTGTATAAAAATCCCTTATAACTATCTAAAATAAATAATTTTTCATCATTTATTTTAATGGATTTAATATAAGATTTATCATTAAAATATATTTCTTTTTTCATTACTCCATTTTCACTTAATGAATATATACTTTTTTCACTTTTATCATAAAAATATATTGTATCCGCCTCTCCTAAGCTTCCTTCTTTATCAATAGCTAAACTTCCTAAAGAATTTATTTTATCATGTTGATAATACGGACCTGGTGGGTTTGATGAAGGTGGATTGTCAAGACAAATAGGTGTTATTTCATTATTAGGTCCAAAAAATCTTGGTGAATTTACTGGATCTCCTCCACTATAATCAGGGAATCCGTACCATACACCTTTTTCTATTTCATAAATATAATCTACATCATTATAAACAGGTCTCGCTCCTCTATTTTCTATTCCTCCAACACTTACGTATATTTTATCATCTGATGATTTATCAATACCGCACACATTTCTTATTCCTGTAACATAAAGTTCTCTTTTTTCTGTTTCAATTTCATAGGTTATAATAGATGAATTTCCTGGGAAATATGAAAGAATAATTTCTCCTTGTTCTGCTTTAGTTTTATATATCGAATAAGGTGCTGTAGCATTTTTACCATAACATATTCCATTTAGCATCAAATTCCTAGGACTTATATCACAAAAATAAGGATAATCCGATAACCATTTATTATCACTTGAAACTACAGAAGAATTAGTAGCCGACCCTATAGTTATATAAATCACTCCATTATCAATTAATAAAAGAGATTCAGGATAGTCTCCAAAATTAGGCAAGTCATCCATTAAAACTTTTTCTTTTTTATCTATAGTATCATATTCTAGTATTTCATTATTAGAGGAAAAATATAAGTGTTTTTTAAAAAATACTATACTACTTATATTATAATCTCCATTTTGCAGAATTTTAAAACTATCTCCGTTTTTATCTATAAATTGTATTTTGTTCTTAAACGCCACATAAATATTACCTTTGTCATCAAATGTAAAATCTCTTGCTCCTATTAACCCTTTGTATAAGACATCAGATTTTAATAAACTATTATTTATAAAAACCGAATTATCTACTTTAACTTTATTTATAAAAATATAAGCTAAACATATAAATAAAATTGTCAAAATAATAAATTTAGATTTTCTCACTTTAGCTCCATAAAAATTACTCTCATTTAAATATATTTACTATAAATAAATAATATGATTTATCAAAGAGTTAATTTTACATGTTCATCCTCTACATTAGCTAATTCTTTTAAAATTATGTTTAGTTTACTACTTTTAATATTTTTAGTATTTTTTTCATAAAATTTAACTGCATGTCTTTCTCTAATATTAGCTTGTTCTATTAATAATACATCAGTATTATATTTTTTATAATCTGGTTTTGAAAGCTTTGGTAATATATCTAAATCGACTAATTTTCTATGTATATTTGCGTGAGTATATTCTACTCTAGATAAAGCTTTAAACATTTTAACTACATTGATATCTTTTGCTAGTAGGGCAGCTTCTTTATAAAAATCTCCATTAAATATTTCTAATTTCATAGCTTTTAGTATTATTTTTTTATCATCTTCCTCTATTTTTATATCTTCGCAAATAAGATGTTCACCTTGTTTTTTTAAATATTCTTTTGGTGCACCACAAAATGGGCAATGAATAATTTTTTCTAAAGTATTTTTTTCTATAAAAGATTCATTATTTACTAATAGATTGTTTTCATCTATTATCATTCCACATATTTCACAAATCAATATCATTTTATACTCCTTACGTTAGATTTATCATATAACTATGATAAATCAAAATTCAACAATATTCCACTATTTTAAAATTATTTACTCCATTCCCATCAAAATCTTCTATTAATCCTTTTCATTTTCTTATAAAATATACTTATAATAAAAATGGAGGTGTTTATAATAAAAAGAAAATTATTAACCTTAGGTTTTGTATTTACCATTTTCATATTCCTAAATCAATCAAAAGTATTAGCTTACGATGCAAACAAAACAGTTACTCCAGACCCCTCAATTTTAAATACTACATCATTTTACTATACTGTAAAAAGTGGTGACAGTCTTTGGAAAATTTCTAAAAACTATAATACCTCAATATCCAGTATAATGTCTCTTAATAATAGGACAACCTATACCATCTATATAGGAGAAAATTTACTAATAAAAAATTCATCAACACAAACTGTAAATTATAAAGTATCAATTGGAGATACTCTATGGGGATTATCTAAAAAATTCAACACATCTATAAATACTATTAAAATAAGTAATTATTTAATATCAGACTATTTAATGATTGGTGAAATATTAACGATACCTGTTAATTCTACCCAAATAGTTAAACCTATTGGAATAGAGATTTATAGTACTAGTCCTGGTGCAACCTATGGTGACGTATATACCTGGAAAAATGCAAGAAGATTGTTCACAGTGGATACACAAGCTACTTTAATGGATTTCTACACTGGGATAACTTTTAATATTAAATACTATGGTGGCTCAAACCATGCAGATATAATACCTCTTACATTAACTGATACAAATAAACTAAAAAAAATATTTACTTCTTGGTCATGGACTAACAGGCCAATGCTTTTAATGTTTTATAAAGATGGTGTATCTCATACAATGGCAGTTAGTATGGCTGGAATGCCACATTCTACAACCAACATTTACAACAACGGTATAACCGGTCATTTTGATCTTTATTTTCTAAATAGTACAAGCCATGTTTCAAATTCAATTTCAGAAACTCATCAATTTAATGTTTTAAGAGCTGGCGGTTTAAGATAATTTAAGTGAAATTTATTCAAAATTCAGTTATAATCTAATTAAAAACATATAGGAGTGATATTTTGAGTAAAGTTTCATTTAAAGCAGGGACTCTTTTAAACCCGGTACCAGTTGTTTTAGTATCATCTAAAAATAAAGAAGGTAAAATTAATGTATTTACAGTAGCTTGGGCAGGAACTATTTGCACTAAACCTCCTATGCTATCTATTTCTGTAAGACCATCGAGATTATCCTATGAATATATAAAGGAAACTTTAGAATTTGTAGTTAATATACCTTCGGTAAATTTAACAAAAAAGGTTGATTTTTGCGGTGTGAAATCTGGCAGCAAATTTGATAAAATAAAAGAATGTGATTTTAATATGAAAGATAGTGAAATAGTAAATGTTCCATACATTGATAATTGCCCTATTTCACTAGAATGCAAAGTTAAAGATATTATTCCTTTAGGAAGTCATGATTTATTTACAGCTGAAATAGTAAATGTTTTATATGATGACAATTTAATGGATTCTAAGGGGAAACTTCATTTAGAAAAAGCAAATCTTTTATGTTATAACCATGGTGAGTATTACGGTATAGATAAAAAAAGACTTGGTACATTTGGTTTTTCAGTTAAAAAAAAGTAGCCTAAGCTACTTTTTTTTGTCTATTTATTTTTTAACATTTCTCCTATAGCTGCTATACTTCCTAAAGATGATAGTGTTTCATTTGGAAGTATTAATTTATTAGCAGGATTTTTAGCCATTTCTTTTAAGGCTTCTACTTGTTTCAAAGCTATAACTGTTGAATTAGTTCCAGACTCTATTATCGCAGTATTAACTTTTCTTATTGCTTCAGATTCTGCTATAGCTATTTGTTCTATAGCTTTCGCTTTACCTTCTGCTTCTAGTAATTGAGATTCTTTTAGTCCTTCAGCTCTTCTTATATTAGCTTGTTTTTCAGCCTCAGCTTGTAGAATTTTAGCTTGTTTTTCTCCTTCAGCTCTAGCTATTTCTCCTTGTTTTTGTCCTTCTGCTGTAAGAATAACTGCTCTTTTATCTCTTTCTGCTCTCATTTGTTTTTCCATTGCTTGTTGAATTTCATTTGGAGGAATAATATTTTTTATTTCAACTGATAATATTTTTATTCCATAAGCATCAGTTATTTCATCTATAACTTGTAATAACTGATTATTTATCTTATCTCTTCCTGATAAAACTTCATCAAGAGCCATATTACCAACTATATTTCTCATATTAGTTATAGTTGAGTATATTATACCAGATTTAAAATTTTCTATATTATATACAGAATCTCTAGCATCCATAACTTTAAAGAATATTACATTATCTATAGATATTTTAACGTTATCCAGTGTAATAACATTCTGTGGCTGAATATCAAGAATTTGTTGTTTTGTTGATACCTTTCTTCTTACAAAATCTGCAAAAGGTATTGTCATATGCCATCCTGGCTCAAGTACTCTATGAAATTGTCCAAATCTTTCAACTAAGAATACATACCCTGTATTTACCACCTTTATTGATGATATTAAAGTAACAAGAACTAAAACAATTATAATTATTGGTAATATTTTATCCATTTTTACTCCTCCTCTATTTTACTTACAACTAATTTATTTCCGTCTATGCCAGTAATTCTAATTTTGTCGCCTTTCTTTATTTCACTACTTTGATTTTTTATAGTCCAATATATTCCTTCTATTTTCACCATAGATTTTTGAACTATTTGGTCATCTACTATAAGTTCTCTTCCAATGTAATTCTCTTCCATTAGCGGTGTTTTAGGTACGGTTTTCTTAATAGTTTTCTTAACAATTGGATATCCAACAGCTAAAAGAATTAAACTTGAAATTATAAAAACTAGGACTTGAATTGAAAAAGAAACGCCCATGAAATCAAGTATCATTGCAATTATTGCCCCCATTGAAAACCAAATAAATAAAAATGCGCTTGTCATCATATCAAATAATAGTGCTGCAACTGCTATTATAAGCCATAGTATTAATGCTGGAATCATAATAAAATCCTCCTTTCTTATATACTTATTTCTATTATACAACAATTCTTAATTAATTAAAATTATTGCAAATAATTTATTTACTATAATAATATTATAAGTTAATCTTATTCTTTTTACAAGCTTTATTTTATTCTTTTATAAGTTATTTAATACCACTTAAAGGATTATTCGAAACCATATATCTCTCTTTCTCATGTTTCCTCTGTTTTACTCTATTTTCTATCATGCCTTATAAAAAAAATTAACTTGTGATAGAATATAATTATATTTTTTACGAGGTGATTAAATGAATTTTATTAAAGTATCTGCTGCTTGCCCTAAAACTAGAGTTTCAGATATAGATTATAACTTAGAACAAATAAAAAAATGTATAGAATTAGCTGAATCTAAACATTCTAAATTAGTAGTATTTCCTGAATTATCTTTAACTTCTTATACCTGTCAAGATCTATTTCTTCAAGATCTTTTGATAGAGGAAAACTACAAAGGTATAAATGAAATAAAAGAATATAGTAGAAAAAAAGACATATTAATAGCTATAGGTGCTCCACTTAAAATTAACAATATATTATATAACTCAGCATATATAATCTTTAAAGGGAAAATACTTGGAATAGTTCCAAAAAGTTATATTCCAAATTATACTGAGTTTTACGAAAAAAGATGGTTTACCGAAGGGTTAAATATAAAAAAAGAAATGATTTCTCTAGATTTCCAAAAGGATATCCCTTTTGGAACTGATTTAATATTCACATATAATGAAGTTAAATTTGGATTTGAAATATGTGAAGACTTATGGGTTACTATTCCTCCTAGTAGTTATTTAGCTCTTAAAGGTGCCAATATTATTGGAAATTTATCTGCTTCAAACGAAATAGTATCAAAAGCTGCCTATAGAAAAAATTTAGTTGCAAACCAAAGTGCTAGAGCTATATGTTCCTATGTATATTCTTCAGCAGGAGTTTATGAATCCTCTACAGATCTAGTCTTTAGTGGTCATTTATTAATATCTGAAAATGGTTCTATTTTAAATGAAAACAATAGATTTAATAGAGATAATGAAGTTTTAACTTCTATCATAGATATATCTAAACTAAATAACGAAAGACTTCGAAACATTAGTTTTAGAGATAGTAATATAACTGAAGATATTAGAGAAATAAATTTTAAATATGAATATGAATTCTATGGAGAATTCAATAGATATGTGGATAAACATCCATTTGTTCCATCTGATGATAAATTAAGAGAAGAAAGATGCAAAGAAATTTTTAATATTCAAAGTTCAGCCTTAGCTAAAAGAATATGCCATACTAATTTAAAAAAAGTTATTATAGGAATATCTGGAGGATTAGACTCCACACTAGCTCTTTTAGTAGCTACTAAAACTTTTGACATTTTAGGTATTCCAAGAAAGAATATATTAACAATAACAATGCCTGGATTTGGGACTTCAGATAGAACTTACAACAATGCTAAAAATCTTTGTAATAATCTAGGTACAAGTTTAACAGAAATAAATATAGTTGAAGCTTGCCTTTTGCACTTTAAAGACATAAATCATGATAAAAACATTCATAATGTAACTTACGAAAACGTTCAAGCTAGAGAACGAACTCAAATCCTTATGGATATATCCAATAAAGAAGGAGGACTTTTAATAGGAACTGGTGATTTATCTGAACTTGCACTTGGATGGTGTACTTATAACGGAGATCACATGTCTATGTATGCAGTAAACTGTTCTATTCCTAAAACACTAGTTAGGTATCTAGTTGAATATGTTGCTTTAAATGAAGTTGATAAGGCCACTTGTCACATCCTTCTTGACATATTAAATACCCCAGTTAGCCCTGAACTATTACCAAAAGATAAAAATGGGGAAATAACTCAGAAAACTGAAGATATCGTAGGCCCTTATGAGCTCCATGACTTTTTTATTTATTATTTTATGAGACAGGGTTCAAATAAAGAAAAAATTCTAACACTGGCTAATGAAGCATTTAAAAATATTTATTCCTGTGAAGAAATAGAAAAATGGTATCTATATTTTATAAAAAGATTTTTCACTCAGCAATTTAAAAGGTCTGCTATACCAGATGGTCCAAAAGTAGGAACTGTAAGCCTTTCTCCAAGAGGAGATCTTCGAATGCCATCTGATGCTAGTTATAATTTATGGTTAAAATAAATAATAAAAACAAATAATAAAATAGAGGTGATATTTTTGTGGTTTAATGAATCTATTAAAGAAGTTATAAAAAAACTAAACGTAGATACATTTTCTGGTTTAACTAATGAAGAAGTTGTTAAAAGTCAGGAAGAATATGGTAAAAATGAATTAGAAGGTAAAAAGAAAAAATCATTGTTCAAATTATTCTTATCACAACTAAACGATGCTTTAATCTATATCCTTATAGTAGCAGCTATTGTATCCGGTGCTGTAGGAGAAATAAGTGATACTGTTATTATTGCAATAGTTATACTAATAAATGCTGTTGTTGGGGTGGTTCAAGAATCAAAAGCAGAAAAAGCCTTAGAAGCTTTGAAAAAAATGTCTACTCCAAAGGCTATAGTCAAAAGAAATGGAGAAATAATAGAAATTCAGTCTGAAGAAATAGTTCCTGGCGATATTGTTATTTTAGATGCAGGTAGATACATTCCATGCGATCTAAGACTTATAGAAACTGCAAACCTTAAAGTTGATGAATCTGCTTTAACTGGTGAATCTGTTCCTGTAGACAAAGACGCAAACCTAGAAATAGATAATATTAAAACTCCTTTAGGTGATAGAAAAAATATGGCTTATACTTCAACACTTGTAACTTATGGAAGAGCCGTAGGTATTGCAGTTGATACTGGAATGAAAACTGAAATAGGTAAAATAGCTAAAATGCTTGGAGATGAACAAGAAGATATAACTCCTCTTCAAAAGAAATTAGCTAGCCTTGGAAAAATTCTTGGGATAGGTGCTGTTATAATATGCGCTGTTATGTTTGTAGTTGGAGTCCTTCAAAAAAGGGATATACTAGAGATGTTCTTAACTGCTATAAGTCTTGCAGTAGCCGCAGTTCCTGAAGGATTAGCCGCTATTGTTACTATAGTTTTGGCGCTAGGCGTTCAAAGAATGATAAAAGAAAATGCTATAATTAGAAAACTTCCAGCCGTGGAAACTTTAGGTTCTGTTAATATTATATGCTCCGACAAAACTGGTACCTTAACTCAAAACAAAATGACTGTTCTAAAATATTATGCTAATAACAAATTAGATGATATTAAAAATATTGATAAAAATAATAAAACAGATAATTTATTAATTGAAAATATAGTTTTATGCAATGACTCAGTAAGTACTAAGTCTTCAAAATCTGGCGATCCAACTGAAATTGCTCTTATTGATGTAGGCATAAATCTTAATATTTACAAAGATAAATTAAATGAAATACATGAAAGAAAAAATGAAATACCATTTGATTCAGATAGAAAACTTATGACTACTGTAAATTCTTATGAAGATGAATATTATGTAATGACCAAGGGTGCGGTGGATAATTTAATAAAAAAAATAAATTGGATTAGTTTAGACGGTGAAATTCTTCCTATAACAGATAAAATAAAACAAGACATATTAGAATCTTCTGAATCTATGTCTAATACTGCTTTAAGAGTTTTAGCTTCTGCTTATAAGATTATTCCAAGCACTCATATAGAAATAGATAATCTAGAAGATGATTTGATTTTCTTAGGCTTAGTTGGAATGATTGACCCCCCACGATTAGAAGTCAAAGACTCAATTGATCTTTGCAAAAAATCTGGTATTAAAACTGTTATGATAACAGGAGATCATAAATCTACAGCTTTTGCCATAGCTAAGGAACTAGACATAGCTGATAATGAGGATCAAGCTATGTTTGGTTATGAAATAGATGCACTTTCTGATGAAGAATTCAGTAAAATAACTGATAAAATAAGAGTTTATGCTAGAGTATCTCCTGAGCATAAAGTAAAAATAGTTAAAGCATTAAAATCAAAAGGAAATATTGTTTCTATGACTGGAGACGGGGTAAATGACGCACCATCTTTGAAAGCTGCTGACATTGGAGTTGCTATGGGAATTACTGGTACTGATGTAGCAAAAGGTGCTGCAGATATGATTTTAACTGATGACAATTTTTCAACTATAGTTAGTGCCATAAAAGAAGGAAGAAATATATTTAGTAACATTAGAAAAACTATATTATTTTTATTATCTTGTAATGTAGGTGAAATATTTGCTATTTTCGTAGCCATTCTTTTAAATTGGTCTTCCCCATTAATATCAATACATATTTTATGGGTTAATTTAATAACAGATACCTTTCCAGCTCTTGCTCTAGGCGTTGACCCTGGTGACGAATCTGTTATGGAAGATAAGCCTCGTGATCCTAAAGAAGGTTTGTTTGCACAAGGTGGCGCGAGCTTAATACTAGTTAATGGTTTGCTTATTGGTACTTTGACTTTAATAGCCTTCGTAATAGGTAGAAAAGTATATCCGAATTCACTAATGCACGCACAAACTATGGCTTTTGTAGTACTAAGTATTTCACAATTATTCCACGCTTTTAATTTAAGACACAGAACAAAATCAATATTTAAAATAGGATTTTTCTCAAATAAGTATTTAGTAGAGGCTTTATTATTTGGAATTGTACTTCAGTTTGCAATAATATCAATACCTATACTGTCAACACAATTCAAAGTATTTAGTTTAACTTTAAGAGATTGGTCATTTGTAGGTCTTCTATCTATATGCCCTATTATATTTAACGAAATTTGGAAGATATTTAAAAGAAGGAAGCTTTAAGCTTCCTTCTTTTCTACTTTATATGAGTTCCTTCTTTATCTTGATAAATAAGTCCCTTTTTCATAAGACTACCTAAAGTGTTTTTAAAATAATTTTTACTTTCTTTAAATACTAGTCTAATATCTTCAGGAGAACTTTTATCATTATACTCCATAAATCCATCATGTTCTTCTAAATATTTCATTATTATCTGTTCTAATGTTTTTCTCTCGTCAACTGCTTTTTTTCTAGGAGTTGCTCCTATTTTGCCATCTTCATATATTTTTATTATCCTAACAGATAATTTTTCTCCTACAGTAACTTTTGTAAAATATTCATTTTTTAATATTACACCTTTGTAAATACCATCTATAGCAATCATTAAACTTCCGTTTGTTTGAAATCCGTATACTATAGCTTCCTTTTCGTCCCCTACTTTATATTCATGGTCAAATTTAAGGTATTTTTCTATATATGTAGTAGCTGCAAGTCTTGACGTTTTATCTTCATACACATAAACTAAATAAGATAAACCTTCTTCCATCAAATAACACTGCTCTTTCATAGGTACAAATAAATCTCTCTCTAATCCAAAATCTAAAAAGCATCCTATTTTAGACCTTGCTACAACTTTTAAATAAGCTAAATCTGAAACTTTAGCATATGGTATTTTTAATGTAGCAATAGGTCTATCCTTAGAGTCTTTATATATAAACGCCTCAACTTCATCAGATACTTCAAGCTCTCTTTCTTCTGTATTATTAAATGGAAGCAATATATCATTTTCCATTTCTTCTTTTTCATTTAAAAAATAACCTATACTAGTTTTTCTTAATATTTTTAATTTATTATAATCTCCAATTTTAATCATAATATCCTCCTCAAACTTTTATATTTATATTATACCTCTTATCAGCTACTTTTAATATTAATGTTAACACAAATCCAATAAATGCAACAACAGTAATAATTCTAAAAAGATAAAATATACTGATATGTTCTAAAATTATACCTCCTGACAAATTTCCTATAAAACTTCCTAATCCAGCAAAGGCTGAAAATAATGCCATAATAGAAGTCCTCATTTTAGGTAAAATTAATTTATTTATATATGCAAAAGCTGCCATTAAATAAAATGGAAAAGTTATAGATTGCATTGCCTCAAATAATATTACACTATTATAATTTTTACTAAAAGATATTAATAAAAATCTTATTGTAAATAATAAGAAACTAATAAGGTATAGATTTAAAATACCAACTTTACTTAATATCTTATTTCCTAAAAAAAATGATGGCAATTCACTTATTGCTATTACAAACCACACTACTCCAAGGCTAGAAACATTTCCTCCTGTTGCAATTATTACCAATGAAACATAGCTTGCATTTACACTTATAGCAATATTTAATAATAATACACTAAATAAAAGGAGAATAAACCTTTTATCCTTTAAAATCTTTATCATATCAGTTATATCTATTTTAGAATAAGAGGTTCTCCTATCATATTTAAAGGATCTAATCAAAAATATAGCTAAAATAGAAAAAATAAAATACAAATAAAATATAACAGATATACCAAATCTCAATATAATACTACCCATAAATAAAGCTACAACTGCATATCCAACAGAACCTTGTAATCTGATTTTTCCATATTCCATGCCTTTATTCTTTTCTATTATTTCATAACTAAAAGCATCACAAATAGATAATATAGGACTTTGAAACATAGCAAACACTATTACAACAAAAATAATTGTATAAAATCCTTTAGCAAAGCTTAAAATTAGTATTGTTGGAGAACTTACTAAAATTAATATTGAAAGTGTTTTTATTTTTCCAAAATACCTATCAGTTAAAAATCCCCATAGGGGCTGAAAAAAAACAGCTACTATAGCAATAGAAGCTAATATTATTCCTATTCTACTATAGGATAATTCTTTTTCTTTTAAATATACTGGTAAAAATGGTGAATAACTTGCAACTCCACCATACATTAATAAATATATTCCATATAATTTTAATTTAATTTTAATATTTTCCATAAATTTTCTTCATAATTTATCTTTTTCTCCCGATAAAAAATTTTTCTATTATTAGTGAAATGCTTGTCTCGTAACTAACAAAATGAGTATAACCTTCACTTATCTAACTGTCAATACTAAATATAAATAAAGTCGTTTTTTGTAAATTAGTTTTTATTGAAATATTATAGGTTAAGATATATAATACAATATGTAGTGCTCGAAAAAATAAATAGCACTATATATTGTATAAACACAGGAGGAATAAATGGTAAAAATATCTGATTTATATAAAAGATACTATACAAAAGAGCTAATAAATAACAAAAATAGCACAGTTTATGACCTATTTAAATGGAAAAAGGTAGATGTAATTCTTAAAGACTATAAAACTTCTGAAATTTTAGTTGATATGATTGATTTAGAATTTCCAGAAGGATATTCTCAAAATGCATGTGATATAATAGCATCTAAATATTTTAGAAAAGCAGGTGTTCCAAATAAACTAGGTTATGAAAACAGCATGAAAATGGTTGCTGATCGAATGGTTAGTTTTTGGAGAGATTCGCTTATTGATGAAGGTTTAATAGAAACAGATGAAGAAAAATCAATTTTTTATGATGAAATGGTTTATACTCTATTAAATCAAATGTATGCTCCGAATTCCCCTCAATGGTTTAACACAGGGCTTAATTCATCCTATGGCATAAAAGGAAACAAAGCGGGATATTATTATTATGATGCAAATAAAAAGCAAGTAGTAGAAAGTTTAGATACTTATACAAGAACTCAAGCTTCTGCCTGCTTTATTTTATCAATAGAAGATAAACTTCTTGGAGAACACTCTATATCAGAACATTATGTAACTGAAACAAGACTATTTAAAGGTGGATCTGGAACTGGAACAAATTTTTCTGTTATCCGTGGTCTTGGAGAAAAACTATCTGGTGGAGGAGTTTCTTCTGGACTAATGAGTTTTTTAAAGGGACTTGATAGAAATGCTGGAGCTATAAAATCCGGTGGAACCACAAGAAGAGCCGCAAAAATGGTCTGTCTTAATGAAAATCATCCTGAAATATTAGATTTTATAACTTGGAAATCTAAAGAAGAAGATAAAGTACGCGCTCTTGGTACTATGGGCTATGATATTGACATAAATGGAGAAGCTTATGAAACTGTATCCGGTCAAAATAGCAACAATTCAGTTACTTTTTCCGATGAATTTATGACTAAAGTCAAGAATTTAGATAATGATATAAATGAAGAATTTGAATTAAAAGGAAGAGTAGATTCTAGCGTAAACAAAAAAATTAAAGTTAATGACTTATGGGAAACATTTAATAAATCAGCTTGGTCATGCGCAGACCCTGCTCCCTTATTTAGAGATAGATTCAATGCTTGGCATACATGTCCTGCAGGAGAAGATGATAAATACAATGAAATTCATAATAGAATAAATTCAACAAATCCTTGTGGTGAATATGCATTTTTAGATGATACATCTTGTAATCTTGCTTCTATTAATGTATATAAATTTTATAATAATGAAAATAAGTCCTTTGATATAAATGGATATCTGCACGTAATATCACTAGTTCAGCTTATTTTAGAAAGTTCAATAAACTGGGGCCAATTTCCAACACCTGATATAGCTAGAAAAACATATATGTTCAGGACTACAGGACTTGGTCTTTGCAATGCAGCTTCACTATTTATGGCTATGGGCTACCCATACAATTCAAATGAAGCTCGTAACTTACTAGCTACATTAGTTGGTACTTTAACTGGACAATCCTATTTTATATCCGCTTTAATGGCAGAAAAAACTGGTGCCTTCGAAAAGTATGAAATAAATAAACCATATATGAAAAAAGTAATAAGAAATCATGCTAGATGTGCAGGTGCTTTAGACAGTAAACTAGAAGACTTAAATTATGTACCTTATACTGTATCTCACAAGATGTTAAAAGATGAAAATTTAACTTATTTAGGTGAATCTCTTAAATCATCTTTTAAAAATGCCATACTTTATGGAGATAAATATGGATATAGAAACGCACAAGTTTCTGTAATGGCACCAACTGGAACTATATCTTTTGCTATGGATTCAGGTTCCACATCAATCGAGCCATTCTTTAGCCATGTAATCTACAAAAAATTAGTAGGTGGAGGATTTATGACTGTTATAAATCCAGTTATTGAAATATCCCTTGAAAATTTAGGATATAAAAAAGAAGAAATAAAAGATATTATGGATTTTATTCTGCGAAAAGAAAAAGTTACAGAAAATGGTTTTAGTTATGAAAAAATAGTAGATGGCAAGATTGAAGGCGCACCTCATTTGAAAAAAGAGCATCTTCCTATATTTGATACAGCTAATATTTGTGGCACTGGAGAAAGATATATAGAACCTATGGGACATGTTAATATGGTTGCTTGTCTTACTCCTCTTATTTCAGGGTCAATATCAAAAACTGTAAATCTTCCAAAATATGCAACTATAGATGATTTTAAAACAGTTGTATTAAAATCTTGGGAACTTGGAATAAAAGGTATAACACTATATAGAGATTCCTCAAAAGCATGTCAACCTTTAAACACAAGCTTATCCCTTGATAAAAATGTAGACCTTGAAAGTTTATCTTATAAAGATTTATTATCTAGAGCTAAACATTTAGAAAAAGGTGCAATAATAACTAAAAGAGATAAACCACTAGGTATACGAACTGGTACAACACATCCTGCTCAAATAGAGGATGTTAAAATTTACACAACTGTAAATAGAAACGAAAATGGAGATATAACAGAAATATATATAACAACAGATAGAGAAGGAACTATTATCATGGGACTATTAAACAGTCTTTCAAAATCAATATCTGTTATGCTTCAATATCATGTTCCAGCACAAGATATTGCAAGTATGCTCCGAGGTCAAAAATATGAACCTTACGGATTTGTTCAAAAACATCCGTATATTAAAAGCGTATCCTCTATATCTGATTTAGTTAGCAAAATTATAGATATAGAACTTGGAGACTTTTCAAGATGCCAAGTAAAGCCAGAAAACTTTCAAGCTATAACACTAGATGGTAAAGAAGATAAGAAAGTAAAAAAATTAGAAGGCAAAAGAGTATACGGTGTTACCTGCCCAAATTGTTCTAGCACAAGAATGGTTACAAACGGTACTTGCAAAGTTTGTTTAGATTGTGGAACAACAACAGGTTGTAGTTAAAAACTAGCAACAGGTTGTAGTTAAAAACTAGCAACAGGTTGTAGCTAAAGGCTAGCAACAGGTTGTTATTAAAAAAAATGATATGATGAATATTCATCATATCATTTTTTTATTTATGTTTAGCTCTATTAGGTTTAGCTTTTGCTTTTATAACTATTTCATCTTTAGTATTTTTACGAGCTCTAGGTTTCATCCATCCCAAAAGATCGAAAAACCAAAACAAAAACATAGCAAATATACCTGCAAATACATATTGCCACAAAGAATCCATTAATTTAACTCCATAAGCTTCTAAAATAATAGGTATAAAATAAGATAATATTGCTAAAAACAAAACTACCCATTTACTAATTTTTATTTTATACAAAACATACTTTTTTAAAACATTATAAAACAAAATTATAGCTATAGCTGCTAAAAAGATTTCTAAAATTGGTATAAATTTATCCATATCACGCCTCCTATTCTAAGTATATTATCATATACTTTCTTTAACTTATCAAGTTTTATTTTATTTTATAAATAATTTTAAAAAAATTGTAAATACTAATAATGCAAATAGAACAAAGGAGATGTATTTATGAAAACAATAGATATTATTGCTTTATTACTAGTTATAATAGGAGGTGTAAACTGGGGACTTATAGGTTTCTTTAGATTTGACTTAGTAGCCGCTATATTTGGAAATATGACCGGTTTTAGCAGAGTTATATATTCCTTGGTTGGCATAGCTGCTCTTTATTCTTTATCGTTCTTAGGTAGAGATAGAGAAGGAACTAGAGAAAAATAAAATAAGCTGTGCTTCCGCACAGCCTATTTTTACTCTTGTTCTATATTTTTAACTGATTTACCAAATATTCTAAGTATTAGATAGATAATAACAAAATCCAATGGTAGCACTATATATACTGGGAATCCTAGTCCTACTGGTATATAACCAAATACTACTGTAACAACCGCAACTGTTAATGCATACCAAATTTGAGTCTTAGTATGATCTAAATGGTCACATGCTGAACCCATTGATGATAATATAGTCGTATCTGATATAGGTGAACAGTGATCCCCAAATATGGCTCCTGTCAAAACAGCACTTATACACATAACAACATATCCGTTATCAGGAGATATTCCATAAGCTAATGGAATAGCAAGAGGCATTAATATTCCCATTGTTCCATAAGAAGTTCCTGTAGCGAAAGAAATTATAGCACCTAGAATAAATATAATAGCTGGAAGTAAGAATTGTGGAATCGAATTTCTTAATACTTCAACTAAATAATCTGCTGTTCCAAGCTCTTTAATAACTGATGATAATGACCAAGCTAAAAGAAGAATAACTCCAGTTATCATAAGTGATTTTAATCCTTGAACCCAAGTATCTATACCTTCTTTTAAAGTAAATATCTTTTGGAACATTCCCATAATTATAGCAACTATACAAGCGAATAATGAGCTTTGAAATAAAACTACACTAGCATCAGATGCACCAAAGCACTCTCTAATAGAAGTAAATGATAAATTGTGATTTGCAACTATATTAATTATAGCTGTATCCTCGCCACCCATTATAGCGTTATAACCATTAAAATAAAATCCTAAAAATGCTCCTATTATTAAAACTCCAATAGGAATAATTGCATTCCAAATACTAAGTTTTATATTTTCTGCAGGTTCTAATCCTGTAGTTTCATGTGATACCATAGGTTGTGCACCATCTGCTAGCACTTTCCCATATTTTCTTGCTCTAACCTCTGCCTTATACATTGGCCCAAACTCTCTAAGCATTAAAGCACTCATAACTATAAATCCGAGTATTAATATATTATAAAATCTAAATGGAATAGTTGAAACAAAAACTCCATATGAATTAACATCTTGTCCAATTCCTGCATAGCCATCCTTTATTAGACCTATTTCATATCCAACCCAAGTTGAAATTAAAGCTATTCCTGCAACTGGAGCTGCAGTAGCATCTACTACAAATGCTAATTTTTCTCTTGATATTCTTAATTTATCTGTAACTGGTCTCATTATTGGTCCTACGATTAATGAATTTGCATAATCATCGAAAAATACTAAAAGTCCTAAAACCCAAGTTATTATTTGAGCACTAGTTGGAGATTTTGCTTTTTTGGATAATGATTCAGCTATAGCTTTAGCACCTCCCATTTTAGATATAAGTGCTATTAATCCTCCTATAGTTAAACATTGAAGTATTATTCCTGCATTCCATGGATCTGACAAACTTCCTAGAATCTTGTCTATTACCATTAAAAATCCATTTAATAAAGCCGAAAAAACATTAAAACCATCTAAACTCAATAAAAATGTTCCTGTCAAAACTCCAATAAATAATGATAAAACTACATTTTTAGTAATAAATGCTAAAACAATAGCTACAAGTGGTGGTAAAAGTGTAACTATTCCAAATTTAACTGCATTAGCCTTTGCTGCCTCATCACCAGCGAATGCTACCGTGGAGCTTAATAAAACTAACATAAGTGCGGATAAAATAATAAGTGTCTTTTTTTTCATTTCTTTTCCCCCTTTTTTTTTAAGTGAATCTATAAATATAAACGTAAAAATAGCCCTGAGCATTCACCCAAGGCTAAAACAAACAAATTTGTTTTAATTTGAATGATAGCTCTCCACAAATTTGTGGCAGTTATATACATATTTTATATATAACCAGCTATACAGTTTTTTAGCTAAACTGTACACTTCGGCGATTTTACCTTTCACAAAGCTTCACATTGCTAAATCCACTTTGATACTAATTAAAAACGCACCTCTATCATGTTTATTCACTTACTTTAAAGTATAAATTATAATCTTCTTTAAGTCAACATGAAATATTTATATCATGTGCTTTTTTATTCCTTTATTTAAGGAATTATTATAATCAATAAAACTATATATATCTTCTTCTATAAAACTTGATATTGTTTTTAAATCTTCTAAAGATATATCTTCTATTGCTTTTTTATTTTTCTCTGCAAATAAAACTACTTCTCCAGTTATTCTATGTGCATCTCTAAAAGCAATTCCTTTTCCTGTTAAATAGTCAGCTACTTCTGTTGCATTTAAAAATCCTTTTTTAACTGCTTTTTTCATATTATCTGTTTTTACAGTCATTGTAGATACTATTCCAGTCATTATAGTTAAGGAACTATACACAGTATCTAAAGCATCAAAATAGCATTCTTTATCCTCTTGCATATCTTTATTATATGCTAAAGGTAAACCCTTCATAACAGTCAAAATAGACATTAGATCTCCATATACCCTGCCTGTTTTTCCTCTTATTAATTCTGCAGAGTCTGGGTTTTTCTTTTGAGGCATAATACTACTTCCTGTAGAATATTCATCTGAAAAAGACACAAAATCAAATTCCTTACTACTCCATAAAATAAATTCTTCTGACAGTCTTGATAAATGCATCATACTAATAGAAAAACAAGATATATATTCTATTACAAAATCACGATCACTCACACCATCAATAAAATTGTCCACAGGTTTTTTAAAACCAAGCTGAGTTGCTGTAAAATCTCTATCTGTTTCATAAGTAGTGCCAGCTAAAGCGCAACATCCTAAAGGACTTTCATCCATTATCTCTATTGCGTTTTTTATTCTTAACACATCTCTTTTAAACATACTAGCATATGCTCCCATATGATGTTTAAATGTAACAACTTGTGCCCTTTGAAGATGTGTATATCCTGGCATTATTGTATTAAATTTATCCCCTGCAATTAAAAGTTCTTTTATTAATATTTCTAATTTTTCTATAACATCATAAGCTCTATTTTTAGAATGCAGCTTAAAATCTAAGGCAACCTGGTCATTTCTACTTCTAGCAG
>JBGUER010000029.1:0-22435 GCA_041821285.1 Clostridiaceae bacterium | reverse complement strand
GAAACATTTAGAAGAAGAAAAATTCAAGAAGAATATAACATAAAATATAATATAACTCCGCAAACTATAATAAAAGATGTTAGAAATATTATAGAACCTATGCAATTAGAAAATATTGAAACTAAATTTGATTCTTTAGAAGAGGCAATGGATGCGGATAAATCTAATAAAGAAGAACTTATTGAAAAATATGAAATAGAGATGAGGAAGGCTGCTAAAAATTTAGAGTTTGAAAATGCTGCAAAAATCAGGGATATGCTCTATAAGCTAAAGAAAAGTATAAAAGAATAGTATAAAAGAATAGTATGGAAAATTGAGGTGTTAGTGATGAAGAATACTATAAAGATAAAAGGTGCTAAAGTTAATAATTTAAAAAATATAGATATAGAAATTCCAAGGGATAAATTTATTGTTTTTACTGGGTTATCAGGTTCTGGGAAAACTTCTTTGGCTTTTGATACTATATATGCAGAAGGTCAAAGAAGATATGTGGAATCTTTATCTTCTTATGCTAGGCAATTCTTAGGACAGATGGATAAGCCAGATGTGGAAAGTATAGAAGGATTATCTCCTGCTATATCCATAGATCAAAAGACAACAAGTAGAAATCCAAGGTCCACTGTGGGAACTGTTACTGAAATATATGATTATTTAAGACTTTTATATGCAAAGCTTGGAATACCACACTGTCCCAAATGTGGAAAAGTAATCCAAAAGCAGAGTATAGATCAAATGGTTGATTTGATAATGAAACTTCCTTTAAAAACCAAAATTCAAGTTTTAGCGCCTGTAATTCGAGGCAGAAAGGGATTTCATGAAAAAGTTTTTGAAAATATAAAGAAAAAAGGATTTGTAAGGGCTCGAATAGATGGTGAAATATTTGATTTACAAGAAGATGAAATAGACCTTAATAAAAACAAAAAACATAATATAGAAGCTGTTATAGATAGAATAATTATTAAAGATGATATAGTTGGTAGACTTACAGATTCATTAGAAACAGCGTTGAAACTGACAGATGGATTAGTTACTATAAATATAGTAGATGAAAGAGATATCATTTTATCAGAAAAATTTGCTTGTAGTGATTGCAATATAAGTATGGAAGAAATATCTCCAAGAATGTTTTCATTTAATGCACCTTATGGTAAATGTGATGCTTGTGATGGATTAGGAACTTTGTTAGAACTAGAGGAAGACCTTATTATTCCTGACAAAGAATTATCTATAATGCAAGGGGGTATAGCTTCTTTTGGGGAAGGGTCTTTGAAAGAAGAAGCATGGACTTATAATATATTAAAATCTTTATCTAAAGAGTATAAATTTAGTTTAGATGCTCCAATAAAAGATTTACCAAGAGAAATAATAGATGTTTTGTTATATGGAACTGGAGATAAAAAGATAAAGGTAAGATATAGAAGAGAAAATTCGAATATGGAGTTTAATCATGCTTACGAAGGAGTCATTAATAATCTTAAGAGAAGATATCTTGAGACAAATTCAGATTACATTAAAAGAGAAGTAGAAAAATATATGAATAATAATCCATGTCCTAAATGTAATGGTGCCAGACTTAGAAAAGAAATTTTAGGTATTACTATAGATGGGGTAAACATATATGAATTTTCTAAACTTTCCATAAAGGATGAGTTAAAATTCATTGAAGGTTTAAAATTTAGTGAAAGAGATGAAATTATAGGGAATCCAATAGCTAAAGAAATAAAAAACAGATTGAATTTTCTTGTTAATGTAGGGCTTGATTATTTAGATTTAGCAAGGGCTTCTGGTACTCTATCAGGAGGAGAATCTCAAAGAATAAGATTAGCTACTCAAATTGGTTCTTCTTTAGTTGGAGTGTTATATATATTAGATGAACCTAGTATTGGACTTCATCAAAGGGATAATGACAGGCTTATAGATACCTTAAAGGATTTAAGAGATAATGGTAATACTTTAATTGTAGTGGAACATGATGAAGATACTATAAGAAGTGCTGATTTTGTAGTGGATATTGGACCAGGTGCTGGAGAACATGGAGGAGAGGTTGTGGCAGCTGGAACTTTAGAGGAAGTAGAGAAAGTTAAGGAGTCTATTACTGCACAATATTTAATTGGTGATAAAAAGGTTGAAGTTCCTAAAGACAGAAGATCCTGTAATGGAAATGTGATTTCTATAAAAGGAGCTTCTGAAAATAATTTAAAAAATATAGATGTGGAATTCCCTGTTGGCGTTTTAACTGCAGTTACTGGAGTATCTGGGTCTGGCAAAAGTACTTTAGTAAATGAAATTCTTTTTAAAGGGCTTAATAAGATAATAAATAAAGGTAGAGAGGTTCCAGGAAAACATAAGAAAATAGAAGGATATGAAGCTATAGATAAAATAATAGATATAGATCAAAGGCCTATTGGGAGAACCCCAAGGTCAAACCCTGCAACGTATACAGGGGTATTTGATTATATACGTCAAGTTTTTTCAGCTGTTCCTGAAGCTAAAATGAGAGGATATAAACCGGGAAGATTCTCATTTAATGTAAAAGGAGGTAGATGTGAGGCTTGTAGTGGAGATGGAATAATAAAAATTGAAATGCAATTTCTATCTGATGTTTATGTGCCTTGTGAAGTTTGTAAGGGAAAAAGATATAATAGAGAGACTTTAGAGGTTAAATATAAGGGTAAAAACATAGCAGATGTTTTAAATATGACTGTAGAAGATTCACTTGAATTTTTTGAAAATTTACCTAGAATAAAAAATAAGCTTCAAACTTTGCAGGATGTGGGTCTTTCTTATATGAGATTAGGTCAAAGTTCCACGCAGATTTCAGGAGGAGAAGCACAAAGAATAAAATTATCATCGGAACTATCCAAAAGAGGCACAGGTAAAACACTGTATATTTTGGATGAACCAACTACAGGACTTCATACTGATGATGTAAATAGACTTATAAAAATACTTCACAGATTGGTAGAGAGTGGGAATACTGTTGTTGTAATAGAACATAATTTGGATGTTATCAAAAATGCAGATTATTTAATAGATTTAGGACCTGAGGGAGGAGATAGAGGAGGAGATGTAGTAGCCGTTGGAACTCCTGAAGAAGTTGCCCTAGTTAAGGAATCATATACAGGACAATATTTGAAAAAAGTGTTATAATATTTTATATATAAAGACTAGCATAAGCTAGTCTTGATTTTTGAGGTGATCATATGTCTCTTTCTATCTTAAAAATAGTATTTACAGTTTTATTAATAGGAATAATATATATTATTATATTTATTTCTTTGAAATTAATGTATAAAGATTTTAAAGGGGAAAATAAAAATAGGATAAAAAAGACCTTAGGGTTAGAAGTAATAAGAGGAACTAGTGATGCTGACTTTAAAAAAGGTGCTGTTATCCCGTTATATGAAAAAACTACAATAGGAAGACAGGGGAATAATACTATAGTTATTGATAATCCTTATGTTTCAAAGATTCATGCTGTTATATATGTTAGAAACAATGATTATTATTTAGAGGATAATAATAGTACAAATGGAATTATTCTAAATGGAGAACGAATAATTGGAACAGTTAAACTTAAAAAAAATGATGAAATAAGTATAGGTAGAGTTATATTTAAAGTTATAGGATAGGTGATTATATGAGTACTGCAAAATATAAAAGAAAATTAGTTTTTTATATGCTTTTATTTTGTGTGGTTGGATTTTTAAACTTATTTTTTCTTTCTGATGGTAAAGACATTACTCCAATAATAATAATGGTTGTAATGCTCTTTTTTATTGTGTATTCTAGTATTTTAGTTAGAAAATTATTTCCAGATGGTGATATGTATATATATATTTTTTCTTGTATATTGTGCATAATAGGTATTATGCTTCTTTATAGGTTGGATATGCTAAACCGATATTTAGTTTCTATAAATTCTGGAGATTTAACAAATTATGGGCTTAAACAACTTATTTGGTTTGCTATAGGAACTACATGCTACATTTTAACAGTTATATTATTACCTAATATTAAGAAGTTTAAATCTCTTAGATATATATATTTAATTATAACTGTTGTTCTTATATCACTTCCTTCGTTTTTTGGAGAAGAAATATTTGGAGCTAAAAATTGGATTGTAATAAAAGGGTTTAGTTTTCAACCTTCTGAATTTGCAAAATTAACCTTGGTTTTTTATTTAGCATCAGCTTTAAAAGAATATAAAAAATCAAAAGATTTAATAGAACCTGCTATTGTAGTTATGATATGTTTATTTTTTATGGTGGCTCAAAAGGATTTAGGTTCTGCTCTTATATTCTTTGGAATTTCATTAACAATGCTTTATATTTCAACTAATAAAATAAAATATATTTTAACTTGTATTGTTTTATTTTTATTAGGTGGGTATGGAAGCTATGTTAAATTTTATCATGTTAAAATGAGAGTTTTAGTGTGGCTTAATCCATTTGCCTATGCATCTGATAGTGGATATCAAATAATACAGTCTTTAATTGCTATATCAGAAGGAGGACTTTTTGGAAAAGGTCTTGGATTCGGTCATCCTGAATATATTCCTGTAAATGCTTCGGATTTTATTTTTTCTGTTTTATGCGAAGATATGGGTATAGTTATGGGATTTGCAGTTTTAATAATATATTTTCTTTTATTTTATAGATGTATGAGGGTAGGAGTTTATGTTAAAGATAATTTTTCTAGAATGGTAGCTGTAGGATATAGTGCTATGATTGCTTGTCAAGTTTTAGTTATTGTAGGAGGGGTTACTAAGTTAGTGCCACTTACTGGAATAACCTTGCCATTAATAAGTTATGGTGGAAGTTCTATGCTTACAACTTTTTTTGCTTTAGGGATAATTCAAAAGGTATCTGAGGAGGAAAAAAATTGAAAGATTTATCAAAACCAATAAAAAAAGTTCTTGTAGTTTATCTTATGTTTTTTGTTATTTTATTTTCATATATAGGTTATTTAGAAATATTCAAAGCAGATGATTTAGTAAATAGCCAGTATAATCAAAGACTTTGGGATAGACGAGATGAAGTTATACGAGGAACTATTTATGATAGAGATATGACTGTTTTATCTTCTAGTTCTTTAAAAGATGGGGAGCAGATAAGAGTTTATAATGGCGGAGAAGCTTGTGCACAGTTTTTAGGGTATTTAGATAAAAATTACGGTATTACAGGTTTAGAATCCGTTTATGATAAAGAACTATCAACAAAAGATTTGGATTTGCTTGATGGCGTATCTTCGGTGTTTGGAGAAGATTATGAAATGCCTAAGGGTTATAATATAGTATCAACAATTGATTTTGAACTTCAAACTTATATTTATAATCTTATGAAAACATATAATGGCGCAGTAGTTGTTATAAATCCTAGTACAGGAGAAGTTTTAGCTTCAGTGTCAACGCCGTCTTATGATACTAATACAATGAAAGAGGATTGGGATAGCCTAGCTGATTCACCATATAGTCCATTATTTGACAGGGCTTCATCAGGGTTATATCCGCCAGGGTCTACTTTTAAAATGATAACTGCTATATCTTCATTAGAAAATATAGATGGTATAGAAGATAAAGTTTTTAATGATAATGGTAAATTAGTTTTCAATGAAAATGAATCTCTTAGTAATTATAACGGACGGGCTTATGGAGACATAGATATAGAAACAGCTTTTACAAAGTCTTCTAATGTGGTTTTTGGTTCTTTAGGAATAGAACTTGGAAATGAAAAACTAAAAAATACAGCGGAAAAATTTTATTTTAATGAGGAAATACCATCCAGAGACATAGAAATAACTAAAAGTCAGTTTCCAACACTTAAAAAAGATGAGAAGGGCAATATAGCTCAAAGTGCTATAGGACAAGGAGAGGTTTTAGCTACTCCTTATGAGATGGCATTTATAGCCGCTACAATAGCAAATGGTGGGAAAGCAATGGAAATTCACGGAGTGAAAGAAATATTAAAAAGTGATAATAGTATTTATAAAAGTGTGAAAAATAAAGAAGATAAAGATATTATAGATAAAGAAGTTTCTGATAAATTAACAGTGTACATGAGGTCTGTTGTAGAGAATGGAACAGGGCAAAATGCTAATATACAAGGACTTGATGTATGTGGTAAAACAGGAACATCTGATACCAGTATTAATGGTAAAGATATAATGGACTCATGGTTTGCTGGGTTTTCTAAAACAGGAAAAACCAATATAGCTTTAGCAGTTGTTATAGAGGATGCTAAGGATAATGGTGAAAATGCTGCATATATAGCAGGTAAAATATTTAATTATAGTTCTAGCATAGATTTGGATTGAGATTAAGAATAGGAGGCGCTAATGTTCGATTTTGATTATCAGCTTAAAATACTTCCTGAAAAAAGTGGAGTTTATATAATGAAGAATAACTTAGGTGAGGTTATTTATGTTGGTAAAGCAAAAGTTTTGAAAAATAGGGTTAGGCAGTATTTTCAAAAATCTAAAAACCATCCCCCTAAGGTACGGGCTATGGTTAAAAATATAGCTGAATTTGAGTTTATAGTAACTGATTCAGAAATGGAAGCGCTTATATTAGAATGTAATTTAATAAAAAAATATAGGCCTAAATATAATATTTTATTAAAAGATGATAAACAATATCCGTATATTAAGGTAACAGTTCAGGAAAGATTCCCAAGAGTTATAAAAACAAGAAAATATGTTAGGGACGGTTCACGATATTTCGGACCATATACTGATTTAACATCCCTTTACGAAATGTTGGATCTTATAAGGAGAAATTATCCTTTGAGAACTTGCAATAGAAAAATAGAGGGTAAACTAACAAAGCCATGTTTGAATTATCCAATAGGTTTGTGCAGGGCACCTTGTGCTAATGAAATATCTGAAGAAGATTATGGTGTTATAGTTAAGGATGTTATTTTATTATTAAATGGTAATAATAAAAATATAATAAATGAATTAAAAGAAAAGATGCAAAATGCGTCAGATAGTTTGAATTTCGAAAGAGCTGCAGAGATTAGAGATAAGATAAAATCTATAGAAAAAGCTTCGGAAAAACAAAATATTATAAATAATAGTTTAAAAGATGAGGATTTTATATCTATATACAGTAATGACGTAGATAGTGGAGTTTTTGTTTTAATGTATAGACAAGGTAAAGTTATAGGGAATAATCATTATATATTTGAAAATACTAAAGGGATAGAACAGGGAGAAATATTAAGAGATTTTGTTTTAGAATATTATAATAATTCTTCTTTTATTCCAAAAGATATTTATATTGATGCTATTAAAGATATTGATTTGGTAGAAGAATATCTTGAAAATAAAAAGAATGCTAAGGTAACTATTAAAATTCCTCAAAAGGGAAGTAAGAGAGAAAGTTTAAATTTATCTAGAATAAATGCTAAACTTACATTAGAACAATTTAAACTAAAATTACTAAAAGACAAAGAAGAACATAAAAAGGCATTGGTAAATATAGCGGGTATGCTAGACTTAGACCAGGTTCCTTTTAGAATAGAATCTTATGATATATCTAATATTATGGGAGTGGATTCTGTAGGTTCTATGGTGGTTTTTGAAAATGGAAAGCCTAAGAATCAAGATTATAGAAGATTTAAAATCAAAACTGTAACAGGGGCTAATGATTATGAGAGTATGAAAGAAATACTTCTTAGAAGATTTAAAAGAGGAATAGAAGAAACTAAGGCGGCTAAAGAGAATTTAACCTCTTTAGGTTATGGTAAATTCTCATATTTTCCAGATTTGATAATGATGGATGGTGGGAAAATTCAAGTAAATGCAGCACTTGAAGTTTTAAGCAGTTTAAATATAAATATTCCTGTTTGTGGTATGGTAAAAGATGATATGCACAATACTAGAGGGTTAATATATAATAATAAAGAGATAAATTTAAATAAAAATTCCAAAGAAATGAAACTTATTGAGAGAGTACAAGATGAGGTTCATAGATTTGCTATTAGTTATCATAGAAGTTTAAGGGATAAAAATATGATAAAATCTGTTTTAGACGATATTCCTTTCATAGGTAAAAAAAGAAAAAAAGAATTATTAAAAAAGTTTAAGTCAATAGATAAAATAAGATATGCAGAATATGATGAACTTATAAATTGCCCTTCAATAGATAATCGAGCGGCAGAAAGTATATCACAATATTTTAAAAAGGAAGGGAGAAAGGATGAAAGCAAAAATTGATTTACATACTCACACAATATCTTCAGGTCATGCTTATAGTACTTTAATAGAAAATGCTAAAGAAGCAAGTAAAAAAGGAATAGAGGTTTTAGGAGTAACAGATCATGGACCTTGCATGCCAGGAGGTCCTCATTTATATCATTTTGGAAATAAAAGAGCGGTTCCAAGTATAATAGAAGGGGTTACTATTTTATTTGGTGCTGAGGCTAATATATTAGATTATGATGGTAATTTAGATATGCCTGATTTTTATTTAAAGAAACTTGATATAATACTTGCAAGTCTTCACGAACCAGTAATAAAACCAGGAACAATGGAGGAAAATACAAATGCAATTTTAAAAGTTATGGATAATCCTTATGTGGATATTTTAGCGCATTTGGGAAATCCTGTTTTTGAACTAGATTATGAGAAAATAATAAAAAAAGCTAAAGAAAAATCTATTTTTATTGAAATAAATAATAGTTCTAATAGATCTAGAAAAGGTAGCTTCGATAATTGTGTTAAAATAGCTCAATTGTGCAAGGAGTTAAAAGTTCCAGTGGTACTTGGAACAGATTCCCATATAGCATATCAAATTGGCGAATTTACTGAAGCTTTAAAAGTTACAGAGGCGGCTAATTTAAGCGAAGATTTAATTATAAATTATGATAAAGCTCTTATATTGAATTATCTTAAGAAAAAGGGGAAAATAAAAGATATTAATCTTGATTAACTATGTGGATTTATTTATACTAAAAGTAAATAGTAAAAATAATGTCAATGAGGAGTTGTTTTATGAATTCTAACAAGAATTTTGATGATAATCTTTTTTCTATTCTAGGAAAAGATAATGTACTATTATCTTCTAGCATGGAGGAATATACTTCTTTTAAAGTAGGAGGTGTTGCAGATTATTTAGTAACACCAAATAGTTATTTAGAGGTATTAGAAACTATAGAATTGTGTAGAGAATATAATAAACCTTATTATATAATTGGTAATGGTTCTAATTTAGTAGTTAGAGATGGCGGATTTAGAGGAGCTATAATAAAATTATCTGGTTTGAATAAAATATATGTGGATAATGAAAGGATAAGGGCACAAAGCGGAGCTACACTTAAGAGAGTTTCAAATATAGCTTTAGAAAATCATTTAACTGGTTTTGAATTTGCTTCAGGGATTCCAGGAAGTGTTGGCGGAGCGGTTACCATGAATGCTGGGGCTTATGATGGAGAAATGTCAAAGGTTATAGAATCTGCTACTATAATAGATGGTGATGGGAATATAAAATCATTAAATCAAGAAGAATTGGAATTAGGATATAGGATGAGTTCTATATTAAAAAATGGGTATATAGTTTTAGAATCTACTTTTAAATTATTAAAAGGAGATCAGGAAAAAATAAAACATAGAATAAATGAATTAAGTATAAGAAGAAGGGATAGGCAACCTTTGGAATTTCCATCTGCTGGAAGTACTTTTAAAAGACCAGAAGGGCATTTTGCAGCTAAACTTATTGAAGATTCTGGACTTAAAGGAGTATGCGTTGGAAAAGCGGAAGTTTCAACTAAACATTCTGGCTTTATTATAAATAAAGGTGGGGCAACTGCTAAGGATGTTTTAGATTTAATAGAACTTGTACAAAACAGTGTCTATGATAAATATAAGGTTGAACTTCATACAGAAGTTAGAATAATCGGTGAAGACAAATAATAAAGTGCGAATTTATGCACTTTATTATTTTGTTGTGTTATAATAAATTTAGAATCTGTATTAATACAGATAATTAGGAGGTATTATGAGATTTGTAATAGTAACAGGATTATCTGGTGCTGGTAAAAGCCAGACAATTAATGATTTGGAAGATTTAGGATATTTTTGCGTAGATAATCTTCCGCCTAAATTAATTTTAAAGTTTGCAGAAGCGTGTATTCAATCAGATGGAAAAATAGATAAAGTTGCGCTAGTTGTGGATATCAGAGGTGGAGAATTTTTTAATGATATATTTGAAAGTTTGCAGGAATTAGAAGATGAGGGGATAAGATATGAAATATTATTTTTAGATGCTTCTAATGAATCATTGATAACAAGATATAAAGCTTCAAGAAGGGCTCATCCTTTATCAAAAGAAGGAAGAATAACAAAGGGAATAGACCTTGAGAGAGATATGTTAAAAGGAGTAAAAGAAAGAGCGGATAAAGTAATAGATACTACTAATTTAACAAATGCAAAATTAAAATCTATAATAAATAAGATTTATGGAGAAAGAGATGAAGAAAAATCAATGTCTATTACAGTGGTGTCTTTTGGCTTTAAATATGGGATACCGATAGATTCTGACCTTGTTTTTGATGTTAGATTTTTGCCAAATCCTTTTTATATACCAGATCTTAAGAAGTTTTCAGGAAATGATGCTCCAGTTTATGATTATGTAATGGGTTTTAAGGAGACAAAAATATTTGTTGAAAAATTAAAGGATATGCTGGAATTTTTAATTCCATATTACACTAAAGAAGGCAAGGCTCAACTTATTATATCAATAGGCTGTACTGGTGGAAGACATAGGTCTGTTTCAATAGCTAATACTATTTTTAAAATGTTAAAGAATGATAATTACGTAGTTAATATAGAACATAGAGATTTGAATGAGGATGGAAAGAGTTAATGAAAATAAAGGGTTTTATTGGTAAAATGATAAATATTCCAATGAATAAAAGAAAAATCAAATATATGGTTTCAAACAAACGGATTAAAGTACAAGGGCCTAAGATAGTAGTTATAGGTGGAGGAACAGGTCTTTCAACTATGCTAAGGGGGCTGAAAGTATATACTTCAAATATCACAGCTATAGTTACTGTTGCAGATGATGGAGGAGGTTCAGGGGAACTTCGAGAAGAGTTAGGAATACTTCCACCAGGAGATATAAGAAATTGCATTTTGGCTTTATCTGATACTGAACCTATAATGGAAGAATTATTACAATATAGATTTAAAGATGGTAAATTAAAGAATCAAAGTTTTGGAAATCTATTTTTAGCTGCAATGAATGGCATAAGTGACAATTTTGAAGAAGCTATAGAGAAAGTTAGTTCTGTCCTTGCGGTAACTGGTAGGGTTTTGCCTGTAACTTTAGAAGATATAGTATTAAAAGCAGAACTTTCAAATGGAACTATTGCTTATGGAGAATCTAATATTCCTAATGTAGTTATTAAAAATAAAAGTAAAATAAAAAAAGTTTCTATAGAACCTAAAGATGCTAAGCCTTTAAAGGAGGCAGTAGATGCTATTTTAGATGCAGATGCTATTATTTTAGGCCCAGGTAGTTTATATACAAGCATTATTCCAAATCTTTTAGTAAAAGATATAAATAAAGCAATAAGTGAATCAGAATCAATGAAAATTTATGTTTCAAATATTATGACACAAAAAGGTGAAACTGAAGATTATTCTGTATATGAACATATTTCTGCTATAAACAGTCATTGTGGTGATAATTTTATTGACTATGCTATAGTGAATATAGGCGATATATGTGAAGATTTAAAAAATAAATATGCATTAGAAAATTCAAAAATTGTTTTCAATGACCAAGACAAAATAAAGCAAATAGGAATAGAAATTATAAAAGATAATTTTATTAAAGTTAAAAATGGATATATTAGACATGATACTGATAAATTATCAAAAAGAATTATAGAAACTATTATGGAAAATAAGCTTATTTATGATAAAGAGAAGATAGTAGAATATTATTATCTATCAGAAATTATTAAGAATAACAAAAGAAATAAGGTGTAATGATATGTCATATTCTTCAACTGTAAAAAGAGAAATCTGTACAATAAAAAATGAAACTATAGAGGAAAATATAGCGGAACTATCTGCTATAATGAAGGTAAGTGGGACAATAACTTTTAGCGGAAGTAATAAAATTAATTTTAAAGTATCTACTGAAAATCCAGCTATAGCTAGGAGAGTCTTTAGATTGCTAAAAGAGAGTTTTAATTGTCATAGCAAGATATTGGTAAAAAGAAGCAATTCATTAAAGAAAAACAATTTATACATTGTTTTAATAAATGATGATATGAATGTTAAAGATATATTAAATAAGGCATGCGTTTTTGACAAGGAAAAGGGCTATTTTGCTATTGATTATGATATTTCCACGGAAATAATTAAAAATGAAAAATGTAAGAGGGCTTATATAAGAGGAGCTTTTTTAGGAGGTGGAAGTCTTAGTAATCCTGAAAAAAGTTATCATTTAGAATTTGTAACTCATGATGAAGAATATGGAGAAAAACTATCTAGTTTAATAAATTCATATAATATAAATTCTAAGGTTATAAAAAGAAAGTCTAGTTATGTAATATATATAAAAGAAGGAGAGCAATTAGTAGATTTTTTAAATATAGTAGGAGCTTATAATTCTTTGCTGGAATTCGAAAATATAAGAATAATAAAAGAAATGCGAAATAATGTAAACAGAATAGTTAATTGTGAGACAGCTAATTTAAGTAAAACTGTGAATGCGTCTGTTAGGCAGGTTGAGAGTATAAAGTTAATAAAAAAGGAAATAGGATTTAATAGACTTCCTAAAAATCTAAGGGACATTGCAGAAGTTAGAATTAATTACCCAGATGAGACTCTAAAAGCCTTAGGAGAATTATTAACTCCAAAGGTGGGTAAATCAGGTGTTAATCATAGACTTAGGAAAATAGAAAAAATAGCAGAAGAGCTTAGAAGGGAAGGTACAATATAATGTCTAAAAATGATTTGATAATAAAATATATTAAATCCTTAGAAGTTGGGTCTAGAATATCCGTTAGAACTGTAGCTAGTGCTTTAAGTGTTTCAGATGGTACAGCATACAGAGCAATAAAAGAATGTGATAGCTTAGGCTATGTAACTACCATACCAAGAGTTGGAACTGTGAGAATAGAGAAAGTTGAGAAAAAAAGTATAGAAACTTTAACTTATGCTGAAGTAGTTAATATAGTAGATGGAACTATATTAGGTGGGAAAAGTGGTATACATAAAACTCTAGATAAATTTGTTATAGGTGCTATGACAGAAGATGCTATGATTAAATATATTACTTTAAATTGTCTTGTTATAGTTGGAAATCGAACAGAGGCGCAAAAATTAGCACTTGAAAATAATTCAGGGGTTTTAATAACTGGTGGTTTTAATTGTAGCGAAGAAATAAAAACTTTAGCAGATTCTAAATGTTTACCTATTATATCATCAACCTATGATACGTTTACTATAGCTAGTTTAATAAATAAGGCGCTATCAGAAAGTTTAATAAAGAAAGATATCCTTCTTGTAGAAGATATAATGGAGGAGGTTTATTCCCTTAATATAGATGATACTGTTGGAAAATGGAAAAAACTCATTTCTGAAACTAAGCATGAAAGATATCCGGTAGTTGATGATGCTAACAAAGTAGTTGGAATAATAACGTTAAAAGATTATGATGGGACTAATGATAGTACTAAAATAGGTAAAATAATGATAAAAAATCCTATAATGTTAACTAAAAATACTACTGTGGCTTATGCAGCTCATGTAATGGGGTGGGAAGGGATAGAGATATGTCCTGTAGTAGAAGGAAGAAAACTTATTGGTGTTATTACAAGACAAGATGTAATAAAAGCACTTCAATATAGAGCAAAACAGCCTCAATATGGAGAGACCATGGACGAGCTTGTATTAAAAAATTTCTCTATAAGCATAGAAAATGGCGTTATATTATATAAGGGTAAAATAGCTCCGCAGATGTTAGATGATATGGGAACAGCTTCTTGGAGCTCTATGAATATGTTAATGTCTACTGTAGGTATTATGTCAATTCGTCAGAAAAATAATTTAAATGTGTCAGTAGATTCTATTACAACTTATTATATGAGACCAGTACAAGTAGATAGTTATATTACTATTATTCCAGATATTTTTGATATGGGGAGAAGTTTTTGTAAAGTAGAGGTAAATATGGTGAATGTTAAGGGTAATATTTTAGCTAAATCGTTGATATCAGCTAAAATACTTAGAAAATAGGAAGGTGAATATTTTGGAGAATAATAAAAATGAAATAGATTTTGTTCACCTTCATGTACATACGGGTTTTAGTCTTTTAGATGGATGCTGTAGAATAAAAGATCTTATAAAAAAAGCAAAAGAATTAGATATGAAAAGTTTAGCAATAACTGACCATGGCGCTTTGTATGGAATAGTTGATTTTTATAAAGAGGCTAAAGCACAAGGAATAAAACCTATTTTAGGTTGCGAAATATATGTATCTTCAAAGTCTATGGATTATAAGCAAAATGATAACAAAATTCATCATTTAGTTCTTCTTGTGAAAAATCAAATAGGATATAAGAATTTAATGGAAATAGTATCAACTGCATCAACTAGAGGATTTTATTATAAACCCCGTGTAGACCATGAATTTTTAAAGCTTCATAGTGAGGGACTTATCGCTTTAAGTGCATGTTTAGCTGGAGAAGTTCAGTCACACATTTCAAATAGAAAAATGGAAGAAGCTACAGAGACAGCTTTATTTTATAAAGATTGTTTTAAGGATGGGTTTTATTTAGAACTTCAATATCACAAGATAGAAGAGCAACTTCATGTAAATGAAGAACTCATAAAGCTTTCTAAAAAACTTGATATTCCGTTAATTGCATCTAATGATGTACATTATATAAATAAAGAGGATGCAAAGGCTCATGATATTTTACTTTGTATTCAAACAGGGAAAACTCTAGAAGATGAAAATAGGATGAGATATCCTTCAGATGAGTTTTATTTAAAATCTAAAGAAGAAATGTACAATGAATTTTCTTATGCAAAAGAAGCTTTGCAAAATACAGTTAAAATAGCCGATGAATGTAATTTTGATTATGAATTTCATGTATCTCATCTTCCTAAATTTCCTTTAGATGATAATGTTGATGCTTATTTGTATTTAAAAGATTTATGTTACAAAGGTCTTTTAAAAAAATATGGAAATATAGATAAATTACTTGAAGAAAGATTAGAATATGAACTTTCAATCATAAAAAAGATGGGTTATGTGGATTATTTCTTGATTGTTTGGGATTTCATTAGGTATGCTGATGAAAATGAGATTATGACAGGTCCTGGAAGAGGAAGTGCTGCGGGATCTCTTGTTGCGTATTGTTTAAATATTACAAAGATAGATCCTATAAAATATAACCTTATATTTGAAAGATTTTTAAATCCAGAAAGAGTTTCTATGCCAGATATAGATTCTGATTTTTGTTATGAAAGAAGACAAGAAGTTATAGATTATGTTGTGTCTAAGTATGGTGAAGAAAATGTATCTCAAATAGTTACGTTTGGAACTATGGCAGCTAGAGTTTGTATTCGAGATACTGGAAGGGCTATGAATTATTCTTATAGTGAAGTAGATAAAATAGCTAAGATGATTCCAGCTATTTTAAATATAAATATAGAAAAAGCTTTAGAAATAAATCAAGATTTAAATGATTTATATGAAGAAGACTCTAGAGTTTCTGACCTTATTAATGTTGCAAAATCTTTAGAAGGACTTCCAAGACATACTTCAACTCATGCAGCAGGAGTAGTTATAGCATCTGAACCTCTTGTGAATTTTGTGCCTTTAACAAAAAATGAGGGATCTATAGTAACTCAGTTTACTATGGGAACTTTAGAAGAGCTTGGATTACTTAAAATGGATTTTTTGGGTCTTAGGACACTTACAGTAATAAGGGATACTTTATTAAATGTAAAATCAAATAGAAACATAGATATAGATGTAGATGAGATAGATTTAAATGATAAAAATGTATACAGTATGATAAGTGAAGGTAAAACAGTAGGAGCTTTTCAGCTGGAATCTCCTGGTATGACTTCTTTTATGAAAGAATTAAAACCAGATTCCCTAGAGGACATTATAGCTGGAATAAGTCTTTATAGACCAGGGCCTATGGCAGAAATACCAAGATACATAGAAAACAAGAAAAATCCTAATAATATAGTATATGACACTGATAAATTAAAACCTATTTTAGATGTAACATATGGATGTATGGTTTACCAAGAACAGGTAATGGAGATAGTTAGAGAGTTAGGCGGATATTCCTATGGAAGATCTGATTTGGTTAGAAGAGTTATGTCCAAGAAAAAATATAAAGTTATGGAAGAAGAAAGAAAAAATTTCATACATGGAATAGAAGAAAATGGAGTAGTATTAGTTAAAGGTTGCATAAGAAATGGTATAAGCGTTGAAGCTGGAAATAAAATATTTGATCAGATGATGGATTTTGCATCTTACGCTTTTAACAAATCTCATGCTGCGGCTTATGCGGTTATAGCATATCAAACTGCATATCTTATAAGGTATTATCCTCAAGAATATGTAGCTGCTATGTTAAATTCATTTATGGGAAGTTCAGAAAAAGTTGCTTATTATCTAAGATATGCAAGGGATAGTAAAATAGAGTGTTTGCCGCCGGATATAAATAAAAGCTATGGTAGGTTTACTGTTCATGATAATTCTATTCGCTTTGGATTAGCAGCTATTAAAAATGTAGGCGCAGGTGCGATAGATAGCATTGTAGAAGTTCGAGAAAAAAAAGGCGAATTTACTGATTTGGTTGATTTTATAAATTCCATTGATTTAACTTCTGTAAATAAGAGGACAATTGAAAGTTTAATAAGAGCTGGAGCCTTGGATGGTTTTAATGTTTATAGATCTAAGATGCTTGGTGTTTACGATAAAATAATAGATGGTGTATCTAGAGAAAAAAAGAGGACAATAAAAGGTCAGGTTAGTTTATTTAATTCACTTCAAGATGATACTGAAGGTATTGTAGTTAAATATCCTAATATTGAAGAATTTGATAAGAAACATATTTTGGCAATGGAAAAAGAAATGACAGGACTTTATATTTCAGGTCATCCCTTAGAGGAGTATGAAAAAGAATTAAGAAATAAAACCAGCAATAAAATATCGGATATTACAAATGATGTAGCTTTAGAAGGTGAGGATTCCATAGATAATGATATAGAAAAATCTGTGCAGGATTCAATAAAAGATGAAGATAAAGTTATTTTAGGTGGAATAATATCTAAGGTTACGAAGAAAATAACTAGGACAAATAAAATGATGGCTTTTATACTTTTAGAGGATATGTATGGAACTATTGAGGTTATTATTTTTCCCAAAACTTATGAAAGATTTAAAGATTTATTAGTAGAAGATGGACTTGTACTTATAAATGGAAGAGTAAGCATTAAAGAAGAAGAGCAACCTAAAATATTATGTCAATCTATAGTAGAACTATCCAAATATAATAGCAATGCAATTTATATTCTAGTTAAAAAAGATGAAATAAATAAATCTAAAGAAGATTTTCAAAGTATAGCTTTAGAATATAAAGGAAATGTCCCAGTATATATATGTACTAAAGAAGATAGAAAAAAATATATTGTAGCCAGAAATTACTATATTAGAGATTGTGAGGAAGCTAGACGTAATCTTATATCAAAATTTGGAGAAGATTGTATTAA
Organism: Clostridiaceae bacterium; assembly: GCA_041821285.1. Classification (GTDB taxonomy): domain Bacteria; phylum Bacillota; class Clostridia; order Clostridiales; family Clostridiaceae; genus JAJBWD01. Next base: position 4,675 of record JBGUER010000029.1, on the reverse strand, counting down.
ATTCTTATAATATAGTAGAAATATATTGAATATTTTAATATTTTACTTTAAAATATAGTATGGTGAGCTAAATTAAAGATAATGAAGTAGAATACCAAGGAGGCAAAAATAAATGAAAACTATTGGAATATTAACAAGTGGTGGAGATGCACCAGGAATGAATGCTGCCATTCGAGCAGTAGTAAGAACTGGAGTAGACCACGGAATAAGAGTAATGGGTATAAAAAGAGGATATAGAGGCCTTATTAATGGTGAGATATATGAAATGGATAGAAATAGTGTATCTGACATTATTCAAAGAGGTGGAACAATTCTTAAAACTGCTAGATGTGAAGAATTTAAAGACCCAGCAGGAAGACAAAAGGCTGCAAATATTTTAAAAGTATTTGGAATAGAAGGATTAGTTGTTATTGGTGGAGATGGATCTTTTCATGGAGCACAACTTTTATCTCAACTTGGAATAAGTACTATAGGAATTCCAGGAACTATAGATAATGATCTTGTATATACAGATTATACAATAGGGTTTGATACAGCACTAAATACAGTTTTAGATGCTATAAATAAATTAAGAGACACATCTTCGTCTCATGGAAGAGTTAGTATAGTAGAAGTAATGGGAAGAAATTGCGGAGATTTAGCACTTTATGCAGGTATTGCAGGCGGTGCTGAAAGTGTTATTATTCCTGAAAAAGGATTTAATAAAGATGAGCTTTGTAGAAGCATAATAGAAGATAAACAACACGGCAAACAACATAATCTTATTCTTTTAGCTGAGGGTGTTGGTGGAGCTAATGATTTAGCTAAACAGGTTGAAGAAATAACTGGAATATCTACTCGTGCTACTATTTTAGGACATATTCAAAGAGGTGGTAGCCCAACAGCTCAGGATAGAATATTAGCATCAAGATTAGGATATAGAGCAGTAGAATTACTAGAAGAAGGGAAATCTGCAAGAGTTGTTGGAGTTCATGGAAATGATATCATTGATATGGATATAGATGAAGCTTTAGCACTAGAAAGTAAATTTAATCAAAGGTTGTATGATATTTCAAAAACATTATCTTATTAAAGAAGGGATGATAAAATGATAAAAACAAAACTAATTTTTACCGTTGGCCCAACTAGTGAAAACGAAGAAATATTATCAAAGCTTATAGAGACAGGAATGAGTGCTTCAAGACATAATTTTTCACATGGTGACCATGAAGAACATGGAAAAAGAATAGAACTTGTTAAAAAATTAAGGGAAAAGTACAATAGACCGATAGCTATAATATTAGATACAAAAGGACCTGAAATAAGGTGTGGAGATTTTGAAAAAAAAGAAGTTTTGTTAACAGAAAATCAAGAATTTACTGTAATTTGTGGAGAAGATATTTTAGGAAATGAAAAAATGTGTACAGTTTCCTATGATAAACTTCATGAAGATGTAAAACCTGGAAATTTAATAATGATTAACGATGGACTAGTAAGTCTAAAAGTAGTAAATGTAGAAGAAAATAAGATAAAATGTATAGTTCAAAATAATGGAGTTGTAGGAAGTAAGAAAAATGTAAATGTTATTGGAGCTTCTGTAAGATTACCTGCTTTAACTGAAAAAGATATAGAAGATTTAAAATTCGGTTGCAAAGTGGGAGTTGATATGGTAGCAGCTTCATTTATAAGAAAAGCTAGTGATGTAGTTGCAATTAGAAAAATTTTAACTCATTTTGGTGGAGAAAATGTAAAAATAATAGCTAAAATAGAGGATGAAGAAGGCGTTAAAAATATAGATGAGATACTTAAATTATCAGATGCTATAATGGTAGCAAGAGGAGATTTAGGAGTATGTATTCCTATAGATATGGTTCCTATTACTCAAAAGATGATAATAAAAAGATGTAATAATGCTGGGAAACCTGTTGTTATTGCAACTCAAATGCTTGACTCTATGGTAAGAAATCCAAGGCCTACAAGAGCTGAAGTTTCAGATATAGCTAATGCAATTTATGATGGAACAGATGCTATTATGTTATCTGGAGAAACTGCTTTTGGTAAATATCCTGTGGAATCAGCAACAACTATGTCAAAAATAGCAGAAACTACAGAAAATGAAATTAAATATGGTAAGAGATTTAAATCAAAAGAATATGAAGGAATTAGAAATGTAGCAAATGCTATAGCTATAGCTACATGTACTACAGCTTTAGAACTTGGGGCAAAAGCTATTATAACAGCTACTCAAAGTGGAAATACAGCAAGACTTGTAGCAAAATATAGACCAGGTTGCGCTATTATTGCAGCTACTCCAAACAAAAATGTAGGATATGGGTTAGCTTTAAATTTTGGAGTAAGACCAATTCTCACTGATCAATTTGTTACAACTGATGAATTAGTTAAGGATTCTGTAGATACAGCGCTTGAAACTAAATATGTAAATAAAGGAGATTTAGTTGTTATAGCAGCTGGAATACCTGTTACTTCATCTGGTACTACTAATATGTTAAAGGTACATATAGTTGGTGATATATTAGTTAATGGTAAAGGTGTTGGAAATAATCCTGCCTATGGTACAGCTAAAATAATAGATAAAAATTCTGATTTGGAATATATAGAACAAGGAGATATTTTAGTAGCTAAATCTTTAGATAAAGAGTATTTAACAGTTATTGATAAGGTATCTGGAATAATAGCTGAAGAAGGCGGATTAACATCTGATATGGCTATAGAATGTATAGTAAAAGAGATTCCTTTAATAACAAATGCAGAGGGTGCTTGTTCTGTTTTGAAAACTGGTTCATTTATAACCATGGATACACTAAGAGGCGTAGTATATAGTGGAAAGTCAAGTACCACATAAAATATAAAAAAATTTTGAAAATTTATACAAAAATGTAAAACAAACTTGAAAAATTTTATATATAATGATATACTAAGTATATTTATTTTAATTATGGTAATAATTTGAATAATGGCAACTGATTTTTGCACCTAGGATGTGAGTCACATCTAATGGTGCACTTTTTTTATACTTTGCAATATTGATAGATTTTATGGTAATATTAATATTAATTTAAATCAAGAGTTACTGGGGGATAAAAAATGAAAGGCGTTTTAGTAAATACTATAGCAATTATATTAGGAAGTATTTTAGGTTTGTTTTTAAAGGGAGGAATTCCAGAAAAAATAAGTAAGACACTTATAGATGGACTAGCCCTTTGTGTTCTAGTAATAGGCATATCTGGTTCTTTGAAAAGTAGTAATACTCTTCTTATTATTATTTCTATAGTAATAGGTGGATTTATTGGAGAATTAATAGATATTGATCGAGCTTTAATAAAATTGGGAGATAGGTTAGAAAAAAAATTTAAAGGCAATGGCGAAAATGAAAAGTTTGGAAAAGTTTCTGAAGGGTTTGTAACAGCTTCTTTATTATTTTGTGTAGGTGCCATGGCAATAGTTGGGTCTATTGATGCAGGACTTAGTGCAGATTATAAAACACTTTATATTAAATCAATGCTCGATGGAGTAAGTTCTATTATATTTGCATCTACACTTGGAATAGGAGTTATGCTTTCAGCGGTAGCTGTTTTCATATATCAAGGTTCTATAACTTTATTAGCATCGCTTCTAAGTGGGGTTTTAGTGGAGTCTGTTATATTAGATATTACTGCAATAGGAAGTATTCTAATTATAGGAATAGGATTAAATATGCTTAAAATAACAAAATTAAAACTGGCTAATTATATTCCAGCTATATTTATTCCTATAATATACTATATAATATCAAATTTGTTTTAAAAAAATTTTATTCTATATTCATAGTATAAATTCTCTTAAAAAACTAAAAATAATAAGGAAGCTATTAAAGGGAGGAATGAATATGGAAAATAATTTACATTGTAGTGCTGCAAATTGTGTTCATAATATGAATGGGTTTTGTTCTTCAAAAAAAATTAATATTCAAGGATTAAATTCTCATGCAGGTGCAGAAACGGAATGTGAAAGCTTTCAAGAAGCTGGAATAAAAAATGCATTTAAAAGCTTAGCTAACATAAATTATGCGGGAGAGTTTAAGCAAATGTTTTCGGATGATAAGGATGTATTAGCACCTAAAATAGCATGCACTGCCACCAATTGCAGTTATAATGTAGAAAGGCATTGTTCAGCACCAGATGTAGAAATATATGGACCAAACGCAAGGGATGTAACACAAACTTCATGTCAAACTTTTAAAGAGTGAAAAAGCCCGGCTTAGCCGGGTTATTTTATTAAGGTTATTTAACTTTAAGGTAATGATCTTAGTTTTTCATTGAAACTGCTTGATGTGGGCATACGCTAACGCATTTACCACAACCTACGCATTTATCTTTATCAACTTTAGGTGTATCTGCAGAAAAGAAGCCAGACTTTCCTTGAGTTATAGCACCTACAGGACAAGCTCTTTTAGAAACACAAAATGGGGATTTATCGCAAATATTAGGATTAATGAAAGCTTTTTTCATATATTATTCCTCCAATTAAAATCGTATTGATACCCACAGGGGGTATAAATAAATTATAATATATTATTAAATAAATTGCAATAGGAAAAAATTATTTGTATAATAATTTTAGTTAGCTGAAAAGAGTCTTTAGACCAGCTAATTAAAGTCAATGATTTTTCAAAAATTTTTTAATTTTAATTTTGAGC
>JBGUER010000028.1:0-22737 GCA_041821285.1 Clostridiaceae bacterium | reverse complement strand
AACATCTTAGCTGCATGAAAATAGCGCAATAGTTTAAGCTATTACGCTATAATGTCTAACTTATTGGGGTCACATCATTTCGAGAGTCTTTTCTATTATTTAGCAACGATATTAACAAGTCTACCTTTTATTACAATAACTTTCTTTATATCTTTTCCTAAAAGATTGGTTATTATATCCTTGTTGTTTAAGGATATTGATTTTATGTCATCTTCACTTAAGTTGTTAGGAATATTTATTCTAGTTTTGATTTTTCCGTTTATTTGGATTGCTATTTCAACTTCATCTTTAATAAGAGCTTTTTCATCAAATACAGGCCAGCTTTGGTTAAATACAGAGTAGCCCATACCTAATTCACTCCACATTTCTTCGCCTAGATGAGGAGCGAAAGGAGCCAAAAGTTTTATAAAATCACATACAACATCTTTTAATAATGCAGAATTTATATTGTTATTTTTGATGTATTTTGATAGAGCATTTGTAAGTTCCATAAGTCTTGCTATAGCAGTGTTAAATTGCATTGCTTCAGAATCTTCAGAAACTTTTTTTATAGCTAAATGTCTCCAGTAATTTAATTCTTTTTCATCGTCTTCAATAACATTTTTAGTGTTTTTATCATTTTTTATTTCTAAAGTACAGTTATCTATTATTCTCTCTATTCTTTCCACATATCTAGAAACACCTCGTATGCTATCATCACTCCAGGCACCGCCTTCAGTATAACCAAATCCAAACATAAGATACATTCTAAATACATCAGCGCCATATAGCTTGATATATTCATCTGGTGAAATAGTATTTCCTTTTGATTTACTCATTTTGAGGCCATCAGGTCCTAGAATTAATCCTTGGTGAGTTAATGATTTGAAAGGTTCATCAAAATTAACATAACCCATATCTCTTAGAGCTTTTGTTATAAATCTTGCATATAAAAGATGCATACAAGCATGTTCAGGACCACCTACATATTTGTCTACAGGAAGCATTTTATTAGCTAAATCACTATCAAAGGCAATTTCACTATTTTTATTATCTACGTATCTTAAGTAGTACCAAGAGGAACATACAAAAGTATCTAAAGTATCCGCTTCTCGTTTTGCTTTTCCGTGGCAAATAGGGCAAGTAGTATTTATAAATTCTTCTGATTTTGCCAAAGGAGAACTACCGTCTGGTGAAAACTCAACATCGTATGGAAGTTTGATTGGAAGATCCTTTTCTGGTACAGGAACTATTCCGCATTTATCACAGTGAATAATAGGAATTGGAGCACCCCAATATCTTTGTCTTGAAACTAGCCAATCTCTTAACCTATAATTTGTGGTCATAGATCCTAAATTTTGTTTTTCTAGTTTTTCTACTACTTTTATTTTACCTTCATTAGTGGATAGGCCATCGAATTCTTGGCTATTTATCATTTTGCCATGTTCACAGTAAGGTAGAGAGTCTCCCCCGGCTATTACTCTTTCTATACTAAGGTTGAACTTTTTAGCAAATTCATAATCTCTTTCATCGTGAGCAGGAACAGCCATAACAGCTCCTGTACCATAGTTTGCTAGTACATAGTCTGCTATCCAAATAGGAACTTTTCTCCCGTTTATAGGGTTTATTGCATATGAACCTGTGAAGGCTCCAGATTTTTCTTTTGAATTTGATTGCCTTTCAATTTCAGATTGAGATTTTGCATATTCTTTATATTTTTCAACATCTTCTTTATATTCATCTTTTGTTAAAAGATCAACTAGAGGATTTTCTGGAGCTAAAACTACATAGGTTACTCCAAATAGTGTATCTACTCTTGTTGTGAAAACTTCAAAGTTTAAATCAGAATCAGCAACGTTAAACTTAGCTTTAGCACCTTGAGATTTTCCAATCCAGTGTCTTTGCATAGCTTTAGTCTTTTCTGGCCAATCTAAATCATCTAATTTTTCAAGAAGTTCATCTGCATAATTAGTTATTTTCAAAAACCATTGTGTTAAATCTTTTTTAATAACTTCTGTTTCACATCTTTCACAATGCCCATCTACTACTTGTTCATTTGCAAGAACGGTATTACAACTTGGGCACCAATTAACAGGTGCATTTTTTCTATATGCTAATCCTTTATTAAATAGTTGCAAAAATACCCATTGTGTCCATTTGTAATAGTCAGGATTACAAGTTACAACTTCGTGATCCCAGTCAAACATAGCGCCCATAGCTTTTAATTGTTTTTCCATAGTTTTGATGTTTTTGTATGTAGAATCACTAGGGTGAATTCCAGTTTTTATTGCATAATTTTCAGCAGGAAGTCCGAATGCATCGAATCCCATAGGTTGAAATACATTGTATCCCTGCATTTTTTTCATTCTAGCCCAAGAGTCAACAGGTCCATAATTAAACCAATGTCCTGCATGTAATTGACTTCCAGATGGATATGAAAACATCTCTAATACATAAAGTTTGTTTTCTAAATTATCCTCATCAAATTTATATAATTTAGTATCTTCCCAAATTTTTTGCCATTTTTCATCGATTTTGGTATTGTAGTTTCCCATTTTATCTCTCCTTTATTTTAATAATAATATTTAATTTAAATTAAAAAAAGCCTTCATCTCTGTAAGAGACGAAAGCATATTCCGCGGTACCACTCTAATTAGGTAAAACCTCACTTTAAGCAAATAACGCTTGCTACACGTAACTGATTTTGTCAGAAAAGCTCGAAGGCGAGTTCATAAAGCTTATTGCTACTTTGCACCATACAGTAGCTCTCTTATAATAAGCAAATTATTACTATTCCTTTTCATAGCATATAAACAAGGTAAATATAATATATAAAACTTAGTTTGTCAAGAAAAACCTAATATATCATAGTTAGTAAAAAACCTAATACTCTAGTATTAGTAAAAAAACTAACACCCTAGTGTTAGTTTAAATGGTTGCCCAAGCAGGATTCGAACCTACAGAGTGCCTGTTCCAGAGACAGGTGCCTTACCGTTTGGCTACTGGGCATCGACAACAACTATTATATCAAATTAAAAGTTTGTGTCAAGAGTTATTTTTTTTCTATACCAATTTATGAATAGTGTTAGAGCATAATCAAACACTATAAATATAACTTGAAGCATAATAACAACAGCGTTTAATGGTAAATTTATCTTTGGCATTGAATTTAAAAATATATCGAAAAATTTATATATTACATAAAAACAACTATCAAAGAAGATAAGTTTTAATACTATCTCTATTGGAAGTTTTCTTATTCTTTCAACATAATATTTTATGAAACCATAAGAACCAAAAAATATAATATAAGAAAGAACTACTCCGGTAAATCCTAATATAATAGATGATAATACTGAAGTCGATACATAAACTAGAATAGAGGGTTTTACTCCTATTGTAATTATACAAATAGGAATAATAGCAGATGCTATTCCTAAAAGGTATATTTTATTTAATGGAATAATTTTACTTAGGTAAATTAAAATAATACTAAGCGATGTAAATATACTTCCACGTGCTAATTTTTTAGTTTCCATAATAAACCCTAACAACAGGGGATAAAGTCACCTCCCATAGATTCACAGCAGCAATCTAAACAATATAAAGAAGAACATACTTGGCATATGTCGTCATTTCCTTTTGAACCATAGTAATTACCTCTATAAGATGTATTTGTCCTTCTTATTTCATCTAGTGCTCTTCTGTATTCTAGATTGTTTGGTTCAAGTTTGCAGGCTCTATCTAAATAGGTTAAAGCTTCATCATACCAACCTTTTCTTAAAGATAAAATACCATATAAAAAATTCCATTCTCCATTTCTGTTTGATATATTATTTAATTTTATTTGAGCGTCTTTATATTTTCCAGAATTAATATCGCTTCGAATATAGTTATAATCTCCAGAGCTATTAGTTTCATAAGAATTATTATAAGAATTATTATTTGTATTATTATTTGTAGAAGATTGATTATCTTTCATTAAAGTATCATAAGCTTCATTTATTTCACGCATTTTTTCTTCAGCTAAATTTTTTAAAGGATTATTGCCATATTGGTCTGGATGGTATTGTTTAGCAAGATCTCTATAAGCTTTTTTTATTTCTTCTTTTGATGCACTTTGTTTTACATTTAGTATTTCATATGGATTGTTCATTTATTCCACTCCTAATATATATTTTATCTATTTTCTCTACCATTCCAAGATTTAATATATTATGCAATATATCCTTATTTTTTTTGATAGGAAGTTGATCTAATAAATCAGCACAACTATTTGCACAATTTATAAGGACAAAATCAATTCTTTCTTTTATTAATAAAATCAACTGTTCATAACTTAAATTTGAAGAATTGAAAATTTTGTCTAAAGGGTTGTACTTGTTATCTTGTCTGTCTTTTTTTAAATCATCTAAAGCGTCAATATAATAAATCCATTTTCCTAGATTATAACCTAGATAGTATAAAATTTCACTATAGGGTTGATCTTTTTTGTAAAAAGACAAAATATCGCCTGTTAAATCTGCAAAGGGATGAGCTATTTTATCCAAACTTGATATTTCATTTTTTTCATTATAGCTTAATTTTGAAATGCTATTTTCTATATTTTGTTTTGGATAATTAAAATCATTATTGTCTTTTATATATAAATTTAATATTTTACTTATTATTTTTTTGCTAAAACTTTTATCGTCATAAACATCATCTAATAATTTGAAATAAGCAAGATTTACATTCATATAAGCTGCGTAATTTAAAGCACCACATTCTGTTATTAGTCTTTTATTAAAAGGGTGTTTTATGCAGGAACTTTTACTATATTTATTTGGGACTTCATCTAATGAATCTAATAAAATAGCTAAAAAAGTCATATCATAATTAAGTGATAGCCGTGGCATATTTCCAAATTTATTTTTTATGGAAAAACAAAGACCACAATAATATGCTTTAAATATTTCATAATCTTTTATTTTTAATTCCATTTTACATGGTACTACATATCCAAACATTAAAACCTCCATTTATATATTATTATGATTTTAAATTATAACATAGTTTATCTTATAAATAGCAGAATTTATAAAAATTTTATTTTTATAAGGAGATTACTATGATATAATAAATATGATTTAGCTTAAGGAGGAATACAATGGATAATTTTCACGAACAACTAATAAGAGTAGAAAAAGAGTCTAATTATAAGGTAGTTAATGTCTTATTTTATTTTTTCACTTTCTTTGCTTTGTTTTTTTTATTTAGTTTTAATTTAATTTTACTTGCTTTTTCAGGTATATTTGCTTTAACTTGTTTTTTTCTCAAAAAGAAACTTTTTGTAGAATATGAATATGTTTTTACAAATGGGGAAATAGATATAGATAGTATAACAGAGAAAAAGAAAAGAAAAAAAGTTCTTAATATAAGTATAAAAAGTATAGAACTTTTAGATTTAGAAGGTAGCAATGCTATTAATGATTTTTATAATAAACCAACAAAAGTATTAAGTGCCCTTTCTTCAGGTTATAATAAGAAGGTCTATGTTGCCATGGTAACAGGTGGAGAAGAAAGAGTCCAACTTAGATTTGCACCAGATGAGGAATTTTTAGATTTATGTTATAAGTATAATCCTAGAGCAGTAAAAAAAATTTATTAATGGAGATAAATGATGGATTACATTAAGGAGATAACTATAAAAGAGGCTGCTTTTAGCATTCTTGATAATAACTCTGATGATATTGTTTTTTCTAGTTCGAATTTAGAACTAGATGAAGAAAGTTATTTTTATTTATATAAGCATATGATTAAGTCATTAAAGGATGAGGAATTAAAATATTCGTTATTTAATAAAGAATCAGATATTTTAGATTTAAAAAACAAATATTTTAATAGTGATATTTCATTATTAGATTTTGGAAAGCATGTGAGTAAAAAGCTTTTTACGATTATGAAGCAAAAGGAAGATATTGAGTCTAATGATCTTTTAGTAGCTTTAATAGAAACTGAATATGGAAATTTTCTGTCTATACTTAAATTTGATTATGTTAAAAACTATGTTCATAATATAGAATTTGAGCAAGAAAATATGAAGCTTTCAGTAAGTCCTAAATACAATTCGCTTCCAAGCGTTACTCAAAAACTTTCTTATTGTGCTTTCATAAAAGAAGAAACTAATGAATATGATGTGCTTGTTATTAATAAGAATAAGGAAGATGATTATTTCTTGTCTAATTTTTTAGATTGTTATGTAATAGAAAATGATAGAGATAAAACTAAAAAATTGTATAAAGCGGTGGATAAATTTACGAAGAAAAATTTAAAGGATGAAGTGGAAGAAAGCAAGAAAGTTAGAAATGCTTTGGTAAAGAAATTAAAAGAAGATGAAGAAATTGATATAAGAGAAGTTTCAAAGGAATTATTTAAAGAAGATATTCAAGCAGATTTTTCAAGCTTTATAAAACAAGAAGGCGTAGATGAAAAAATTAAAATAGATAAAGAATGGACAGAAAAAAAATTAAAGCGGGTTAGATTAAAAGTTGATAAGGACATAGATGTGTATTTAGATGAAAATAGCTATGACAATAAGGAAAGATTTGAGGTTAAAAGACAGGGAGATGGCTATATAAGTATTTTAATAAAGGGTGTAAAGAATTATGAAGAAAAATAAAAGTCCGGTTAAACCGGACTTTTTTTTATAGTGTATTTTCAGAACCTAAAATATTTACTATTTTATCTTCTACTAATTGTTGAATGTTAGCTCTAGCAGGTGATAAATATTTTCTTGGATCTATTTCGCTTGGATTTTCTGATAAAACTTTTCTGATAGAACCAGTCATAGCAAGTCTTATATCAGTATCCATATTTATTTTACAAACTGCCATGCTAGAAGCTTTTCTTAACATTTCAGCTGGAATTCCTTTAGCACCGGCAATTTTTCCACCAAATTCATTGCACATAGCAACATATTTTGGTTCAACTGCTGAAGCACCATGTAAAACTATTGGGAATCCAGGTAATTTGTTTTGTATTTCTTCTAGAATATCAAATTTTAATTTAGCTTCTCCTGCAAATTTGTAAGCGCCATGGCTTGTTCCAATAGCTATAGCTAAAGAATCAATACCAGTTCTAGTTACAAAATCAACTGCTTGTTCTGGATCTGTGTATACATGAACTTCACTTTTAACATCATCTTCAACTCCTGCTAAAACTCCAAGTTCAGCTTCTACTACAACTCCATGTTCGTGAGCATAGTCAACTACTTCTTTAGTTTTTGCTACATTTTCTTCATATTCATAGTGAGAACCATCAAACATAACAGAAGTAAATCCGCTAGCTATAGCTAATTTAACTGTTTCAAAATCTGGACCATGATCTAAATGAAGAGCTAAGTCTACTCCGGTATCTTCTACTGCAGCTTTAACCATATGTTCTAAATATTTAGGATTCGCATATTTTAAAGCACCAGATGATACTTGAAGAATAACTGGTGATTTTTTTGATTTCGCTCCATTAACTACTGCTTGAATTATTTCCATGTTATTGATGTTGAAGGCTCCTATTGCATAATTCCCTTCATAAGCTTTTTTGAACATTTCCTTTGTGGTAACTAATGCCATGATAATCCACCTTTCAAATTTTATTTGGGACAAATCTTATCCCGCTGGGATAGATACAAGATTATTATAAACTAATATGAGATATTTTTCTAGGGCATAACAAAAATAATGTTAAAAAATATTTTGCAAAGATGGTTTTTGTATGTTTTTTATATGTTCCATTAAAAATTTTATAGTATGGATACAAGCTAAAGATTCATCTTTATTTTTAAATTTTGTATACTGGGTTAATTTCCATATTTCAGTATTTACTGAATCTATTTCTGAATGATTTATAAAAATTGATAGATATTTAGAAGATATCTTCCATGTATCTAATAATTTTATAGATGTATTGTAGCATTCATCCCATTGATTATTTTCTATCATAATTTCCATTTTGTTACTTATTCCTTTTAATTCTTTGCAGGAATTGTTGGAAAAATTAGTTCCTAATACAATAAATAAGATCATAGAGAAAAATAAAAAAATTGGAAATATTAATCGCTTCATTTAATCACCTTCTCTTTTGCAAATAGAAATCATCTCTTGAATCTAATACAGCAATTACTATTTCATTAGAATCATATATATTATTTTCTTTTAGTTTAGATAATAACCAATTCTTATCTTTATTTATTATTTTTAAATTATTATATTCAATTTTACCGTCTAATATTAATGTAACAGGAAGAGTTTCTTGCTGCTTAGTTATATTCAAATCTTTTCTTGTTACAGATGACAATGATGATTTTGGAATAATAGAAAGTTGCCCAGAGGTCTCTAAAACTGCATATTCTATATCTTCTATATTGTAATATCCTTTTAATCTAAGTTCTTCCATTAGATCGTTTAAATTAAATCTTTGGATTCGCAATTCGTTCATTTCTATTTTGCCTTTATTTATAAGTATACTTGGACGTCCACAAAACAGTGTTCTGAAAAATTCACATTTTAATTGAAGTACAGATATAAGTATTTGAAGTATTAGTAAGGTGATTATTGGAATAATTCCGTTTATTAAAGGAATACCAGTATCTTGCATAGGTATAGACGCAAGGTCTGATACCATAATAGCTATTACAAGTTCAAAGGGTTGGAGTTGACCTATTTGTCTTTTACCCATTATTCTCATTATAAAAACAACTAAAAAGTATAAAATTAAAGTTCTTATTAAAACTACTATCAAACTATCACCTTCTCGTAGTACTAGTTTATACAAAATATTATAAATTATTTGATTATAGTTAAATATTTTGAAGTATAATAGAGTTAATATGAAAATAATTGTGAGGATATGTTTAAGGGAGGTATTTCTATGAAAAAAATAAAATTAATATTAGAAAATGGAGAAACTTTAGAAGTAGAAAAGGGAATAATAATTAAAAAAGTTATTGACGATAACCTTTCTAGTGAAAAAAAATCTGCTATTTTAGCTAGATTAAACGGTAAGGTTGTTGAACTTACAACGCCTATTATGGAAGATGGAAAATTAGAAGTAATAAATTTATCAGATAAAATGGCTCATGGATCTTATGTACGGACACTTCAGTTCATATTAATAAGAGCAGTGCATGATATATTACCTAGTGCTACCATAACTTTAGAGCATTCTTTAAATAAGGGACTGTTTGGTGAAATACATAAAGAGGATGATCTTACAGAAAAAGATATAGAAAAAATAAAAATAAGAATGAAAGAGATAATAAGTGAAGATATACCTATAAGAAAAGTAGCTGTAACAAAGGAAGAAGCATTAAAAATATTTAAAGAATATAATATGGATGATAAAATAAGACTTATCAAAAATGTTAGTAGTAAAAAATTGAAATTATATGAATTGCAGGGTAGGTATGATTATTTTTACGGCTCTATGGCGTATTCCACTGGTTCAATAAATTTATTTGATTTAATATTATACAAACCTGGATTTATTCTTTTATTTCCGCATGAAGATGATATAGATAATTTACCTAAGAAGAAGGATGATAAAAAATTAGCTCAAGTTTTTTATGAAACTGAAAAATGGGGAAATATTTTAGGAGTTCCTGATGTAGGTTCATTGAATGAAAAAGTATTAGATAATGATATTATAGACATAATAAGGGTGCAGGAAGCTTTTCATGAAAAAAAAATAGCATATATAGCGGATACCATAGCATCAAGAGAAAAGGCTAGAATAATATTAATTGCAGGTCCATCTTCTTCAGGTAAAACTACGTTTGCTAAAAGACTTGGAATCCAACTTAGAGTTAATGGACTTATTCCGTACTATATATCATTAGATGATTATTTTGTAGATAGAGCGCATACACCAAAAGATGAAAAAGGGGATTATGATTTTGAATCTATAGAAGCACTTGATTTAAAATTATTTAATGAAAATTTAACTGATATACTTTTAGAAAAACAGGTAAAAATTCCAGAATATGATTTTAAATCAGGAACAAGAAAATGGAATGGTAAAATGATAGAACTTCCTAAAAATGGAGTTTTGATTATAGAGGGAATTCATGGATTAAATGAAAAATTAACATCTAAAATACCAAGGCAAAATAAATTTAAAATATATATTAGCGCATTGACTCAATTAAATCTTGATAACCATAATAGAATAGCTACAACTGACGTTAGAATAATAAGAAGGATAGTAAGAGACTCTTTGTCTAGAGGATATGGTGCTGAGGATACACTTAAAATGTGGGATTCTATAAAAAGGGGTGAAAAAAAGAATATATTTATATATCAAGAAGAGGCGGATCTTATGTTTAACTCTTCATTAGTGTATGAACTTTGTATTCTAAAAAAATATGCGCTAAATGAACTTATGAAAATAGATTCAACTTCATCTGTTTATTATGAAGCATTAAGGCTTAAGAGCTTTTTAAATTTTTTCAAAGAAGTTGATAAAGATATAGTTCCAGAAAATTCTATTTTAAGAGAATTTACTGGAGGAAGTTGTTTTTATAAATATTAAGGTAGGAGAATAGTATGAAAAAATATGGAGTATTTGATATAGTAGGTCCTATTATGATAGGTCCTTCAAGCTCACATACAGCTGGAGCTGTAAGGCTTGGACAAATAGCTAGAATAATAGCGGGTAGTGATGTAAAGTCTGTTTTATGTTTGCTACATGGATCCTTTGGAAAAACATATAAAGGGCATGGAACAGATAGAGCGTTAGCGGCTGGAATTCTTGGAATGGACCCCTCTGATTTTAGGTTAAAAGATTCTTTGAATATAGCTAAAGAAAAAAATATATTTATTGAGTTTAAAGAATTTTTTTTATCTGAAGATTCTCATCCAAATACAGTTAAATTTGTAATAACTAAAGAAGATCTTAGTATTGTTGAGATAACTGGATGTTCTATAGGTGGAGGGAATATTAAAATTGTAGAAATAGATGGTGAAGAACTTGAATTCACTGGTAAATATCCAACTATATTAATAAAGCATATTGATTTACCAGGAGTTATTTCAAAAGTAACTGGTCTTTTATATGAAGAAAATGTAAATATAGCTTTTATGAAAGTCTATAGAGATGACAAGGGAAAGGAAGCTTATATGATATTTGAAACTGATAATGATATATCATCAAATATTATAGAAAAAATGAAAAAAATAGATAATATTAAAACGTTAAAGGTTATAAATAAATTAACGGAGGTGAGCTAGTTGTATCCAAGAACAGGGGAAGAACTTATAGAAATATGTAAAAAAGATAATATTAAGATATGGGAATGTGCTATAAATGCAGAAATAGAAGACTCTGAAATGACATATGAAGAAATATATGAAAAAATGAAAAAGAATTTAAGGGTAATGGAAGAGTCATCAACTAAAGGATTAAAATCAGAAGTGCATTCCATAAGTGGATTAATCGGAGGAGATGCATTTAAGATAAATGAATATATAGAAAAGGAACAAAGCTTTTGTGGAGAATATGTTGTGCGGGCAATGGCAAGAGCATTATCTTCTTCAGAAGTTAATGCTTCAATGGGAAAAATAGTAGCATGTCCTACAGCAGGTGCTTGTGGTATACTTCCATCAGTTTTGATAACAGCAAAAGAAAGATATAATAAAACAGAGGATGATGTTATAAAAGCATTGTTTACTGCATCTTTAGTTGGGATAATAATAGCTAGAAATGCTTCGATTTCAGGTGCTGAAGGTGGTTGTCAGGCAGAATGTGGTTCAGCTTCAGCAATGGCAGCAGCAGCTGTTATAGAAATGATTGGAGGAGAAGTAGAAGAGGCTTTAAATGCAGCGGCTATAGTAATAAAAAATATATTAGGGCTAGTTTGTGACCCAGTAGCTGGCCTTGTAGAGGTGCCTTGTGCTAAAAGAAATGCTATAGGAGCAGTTATAGCAATGGGTTCTGTAGACTTAACGCTAGCTGGAGTTAAAAGCATTATTCCTTTTGATGAAGTGGTATTGGCTATGCAAAAGGTTGGAAAATGTATGCCAGTGACTCTCAAGGAGACTGCTTTAGGGGGACTTGCTACAACACCTACTGGAATAAAAATTAAAAATAGAATATTTTCTAATGAACAGGGAAACTAATACTTTTGTAACATAATATAAACTATTTGAATAAATTATTAAGAGATAAATTTATTCGGAGGGTATTAAATATAATGAATCTTAAAGGCAGTGAAACTTATAAAAATCTTTTAAGAACTTTTGCTGGGGAATCAAGAGCTAGAAATAAATATAATTTTTATGCAGAAAAAGCTAGAATGGAAGGGTATGAGTATATAGCTTCTATATTTGATAAAACAGCAGAAAATGAAAAAGCTCATGCAAGAGAAGTCTTTAATAAATATCTAAAAAAAGTGGGTACAACAGAGAAAAATCTTAAAGATGCTGCAGAAGGAGAAGCTTCTGAAAGCAATATACTTTATAAGAATTTTGAAAATAAAGCAAGAGAAGAAGGCTTCATAGAGATAGCGGATTTTTATAAAGAACTAGCAGAGGTTGAAGAAAATCATGATAATAGATTTACAATTATAAGAAATAATTTAATAAAAGGTGATACTTTTAAGAGAGACAAAGAGGTTAAATGGCAATGTATGAATTGTGGGTATATTCATATTGGATATGTGGCTCCTTTAGTATGCCCATTATGCAAATATCCAAGGGCATATTTTAAAATATACTGCGAAGATTATAAATAGGGGTGAGTATATGATTATAGTGTATCCTAAAAATTATTTTATTCCATTTGTTAAAGAAAAGGAGCATCTTTTTAGAAATGAAATAGAAAAAAATACAGTGCCAGATTATTATGAAGAAATAGATAATGAATATGTAGAAGGAGAAATTAAAAAATAAAAATTTTTTTGTTGTTTTTTTTATCAACGGTATTATTATTTATTAAAACAAGTAATAGTACAATAAATCTTATTTTATATTCTATTTCAATAGTGCCTCCAGCTTTTATTTTGGGAAAATTAACAACTAAATTATCAGATTATATAGGAGATAAAAAAGGTGGATTACTATCTTCTACTTTAGGTAATATTCCAGAATTATTCATGGGTGTATTTGCTGTAAAGGTTGGCCTTAATGAATTAGTAAAGGCTACTATCATAGGTTCTATAGTGAGTAATATGCTTTTAGTTCTAGGAATATCTGTTTTTATAGGAGGAATAAATCACAAAGAACAAAAATTTAATAAATTAATCGCTAGAACAAATTTCAATCAAATATTACTAGTTATGTCAGCAATAATATTGATAGCATCTTTAAATAAATATGGAGTAGTAAATGAAAGTAAAATTAAATTCATCAGTTTAATTATAGCTATAGTTTTTATATCTATATATATATTAGGGCTTATATTTTCATTATATACTCATTCTAATATGTTTGTTTTATCAGAAGAAATAACTACTACATGTGAAAATAAAAAAATTCCATATAATAAAATAATATTAAAATTAATTTTAATATGTATTTTATTATATTTCTCTTCAAAAAAATTAATTGGAGAAATAAATATAGTTGTTATAAATAATGGATTTAAAGAAGAATTTGTGGGGATAGTATTAATTCCTTTATTAGGGAATATAGGAGAGAATTTTTCGGCTATCATTGGAGCCTACAAAAATAAAATAAATTTAAGCTTGGAAACTGCAATAGGTTCTAGTATACAAATGGCTTTATTTGTAACTCCTCTTCTTATTTTAATATCCTATGTGTTTTATGGAGGGTTTTCATTATTATTTTCTACATTTCAAATTATAGTAAGTTGTATTTCTATTTTAATATCATATATGGTTTTCCAGGATGGAAAAACTTATTGGCTTGAAGGTTCCATATTAATTGCTGTATATATAATGGTACTTTTAGTTTTCTATTATATTTAAGAGAGTTTAATCATATAATAAATATTGTAATAATATAAGGATATGTTTATGGGGAAAAGAAGATTAATAGAAAACTATTATTGTGATGTAAATAATATTGCAGATGTGGTAACAAAATTAATAGGTTCTTATAGACTCCTTGTAGGTAGCGCTGAGGAATTAAATAGAATAACTATTGCAAAAAAAAAGGATGTTAAAGAAGCGTTAGATAGAGTTAATGATATGGGAGACATAATAGATGAGTATATATGTGTTTTAGATAAGATAAGTTGCACTTATCTAAATTATTGTACGTTAAAGTCTCAAGTCTTAAAAGTAAAAATAGAGACCAGCTATATATTAACTGAAATAGATGAGGAATTAAAATTTAAGGAATAACAACAAGTGTTATTCCTTATTTTTGTATAATAATTTATTGATTGTCTTCCGTATTTATTACAGAAAAAGATTTGCTAAGTGTAAATATAATAATAGAATGTATGGGAATAATAAAAATAGCTGATAAAACTCTACCCGGAAGAAATACAAGATATCCTTTACTATATAAAATAGAAAGCCAAAGAGTATCTAACATTAATGAAACTATTAGATATGTTGTAGTAAATGAAAATAATATTTTATCAAAAGAATATATACCAATTTTATTTTTATATTTTATATTCATTAAAATTGGTATTGATATAAAACAAAATAAAATTACTAACATAAAAACAATAAAAAATATAGGAAGTTTATCATTATATAAATATAAAATGTTATTTTTAAAAATCAATACTTTATTTATAAACATAATATATAAAACAGATAAAGAGAATAATAGTATTGATATTATATTTATTATATTATAATTTAATTTCAGTTTGCTAGACCTAATATATTTATATATTAATCCTGGCAATATACCGTATAATGCAGAACTTATAGTAAAACCAATAAAAAAAATACCGCCCATAGGGTTTATAGAAAAACCTATAAGGTCAGCTACTATGCCAGTTAAAGCACCAATCAATGGCCCAAATAGAATTCCAGATATTATTATTGGAATACTACCGAAACCTATTCTTAGAGATGGTAGTCCTGCTAAAGGAATCATTATAGCGAAATACCTAGTTAAAATAATGCTAATTGATGTTAATAGACCAGCAGATACTACTTTTTTAGTAGATAAATTACTAGCATAAGATAAAGATTTATTCATATTAAGACCTCCAATTTTTAGTAAGACAATAGCTTCTACACTAAAGATTGGATTCTTTAATGTAACAGCGGAAGCGAAAAAGCACCGCGGCAAGCCTTCGTTTAAGGGCAACTTCCCATCCCTTAACACTTAACGCACTTTTCCTACTCTGTCCTCTTGATTAGATTTTAACTTATATTATATTATAAATCAATTTAATAATATAATAAAATATTGTGAAATGGTTAAAATAAAAAAGGAGGTGGTTTGACTTGAAGGTAAAAGATATAATGACTAAGGATGTTATGAGTGTAAATCCAGAAGAGTCTATTAAAAATGTTGCAGAACTTATGTATAAATATAATATAGGTTCAGTTCCAGTATGTGAAGGAGAAAAAATTATAGGAATAATAACAGATAGAGATATAACTTTAAGGTCTGTTTCAAAGGGTGAGAATAATACAAAACAAAAGGTTCGGGAAATAATGAGCTCAAATCCTATTTATGCAGAACCTGAAATGGATTTGAGTGAGGCATCTAGGATGATGAGCGAAAGACAAATCAGAAGGCTTCCTATAGTTTCTAATGATAATTTAGTGGGAATAGTGTCTTTAGGAGATATGGCAGTGGAACCTAATTTAGCTAATAATGCAGGAGAGGCTTTGTCAGATATATCTCTTCCTTAAAAATTAATAAACTGTTAAATCCACAAGATGTTAGTCTAAAATCTTGTGGATTTTTTAAATAAAATATATAATGTAAATGTCGTAAAGAAAAAAATGAAAATTAACGTAAATAGGGGGATATATGGATAGAGTAAAATTAATATACAATCCGTACTCTGGTGAGAATAATATAATATTCGACCTTGATAAGGTGATAAAGGTATATCAAAAGTACGGATACGTAATAGATACTTTTAGAATCGGATTTGAATTTAGTTTAGAGGAGGCACTTGAAAGTTTAGATGATTCTTATAATCATATAATAATAGCAGGTGGAGATGGAACTGTTGATAATGTGGTAAATAAAATGAAATTATTAAATATAGATTTGCCTATTGCTATTTTGCCTACTGGAACAGCAAATGATTTTGCTAAGTATATTGGAATGAGTGAGGATGTTGAAGAAGCTTGTGAGCAAATATTATCTAGTAGTGTTAGAAATGTGGATCTAGGAAAGATAAATGAAAAATATTTTATTAATGTTGCTAGTAGTGGTTTATTTACAGATGTTTCACAAAAAACTGATATGAATCTTAAAAATACTATAGGAAAATTAGCGTATTACATAAAGGGAATGGAGGAACTTCCTAATTTTAGAAAGCTAAAAGTTAAAGTGGATTCTGAAGAAGTTTGTTTTGATGGGGATATGTATTTAATTCTTATATTTAATGGTCAAACTGCAGGTAATTTAAAATTTGCATATGAATCAGAAATAGAAGATGGATTATTAGATGTTATTATTATAAAAGCTGGAATGATAAAGGATATGATTAGTTTATTTTTTAAGATGCTAAAAGGAAATCATCTTAGTGATAATAAAGGACTTTTGTATTTTAAAACTAAAGAAGTCTGTATATACAGCAATGAGGATATAGTAACTGATATAGATGGTGAAAGAGGACCTAAATTTCCTTTAAATATAAAGTGTGAAAAAGGCGGACTTAAAATTCTAGGCATAAAATAAAAAAACAAATAATAAATATTAATAGTGATATTTCGGAGGTTATATTGAATATAATTTATTCTTTACTATTAATATTTTTAATTGCACTTGTTCTAATGGGATTTTTTTATGCATACAAATCTCCTATTAAGTTAAAAGTAATAGCTTATATTTCATTGATTTTATTTTTTGCTAAGATAATAGCTTTAGTAATATTAATTTTAGCTAACAATCAAGCTTATTTATATTTGATAAAACCACTATATTCTTTGGATATAATAGCTATTCCTGCTATGATTTTATTATCTATAATAGTTATATGTAAAAAGAATAAAGTAGATATAAAATATTATATTAGTTTTTTTATATTATTGGTTTTATCTTATTTAGTTGTAATTATTAAATTTACTAGTTGTACCATTTTAACAAATGGACTAATTTATTCATATAGGTATAATGAACTATACCTATATGAAATTTTGTTTTTATTTTTTATGCTCATATTTTTGATTATGGAAAACATGATAAACTTAACGAGTAAAATAGTTTTTATATTTTACTTAGCATGTTTTATATCATGCATAGATAATTTTTTGTATATATTAGTCCCTAAATTTTTACCAGAATATGTAGTAGGAGAAATTTTATTTGTTTTGGTTTTTGATTTATGTTTGAAAGAGGTAAAAAGGTAAAAGGCTTAGGCCTTTTACCTTCTTTTTTCTCTTATGAGACAAGTTTTAGATGAGCCTATAAGGTCTTGTCTGTTTTCTTTAACCAAACAATCATAGACTATTTTATAATTTTCTTTTCGGTTATATTGAAGTAGAGCCCTTTGAATTTTTTTCTCTTTTGGAGATTTTGGAATATAAACTTTTTCTCCTGTTAATGGATTTACTCCTGTATAATACATAGTAGTTGAAAGGCTACCAGGTGTTGGATAAAAATCTTGAACTTGTTCGGGTACGCATCCCATATTTTTTATGTAGCAAGCTAATTCTATGGCAGCCTTTATATCACTTCCAGGGTGACTAGACATAAGATATGGAACTAAATATTGTTTTTTGTTTAATCTTTTATTTATTTTAGTATATTCATTTGTGAATTTTTCGTATACTTCTTTTGTAGGTTTTCCCATTTGCTTTAATACTTTTTCAGATATGTGTTCTGGCGCTACTTTTAATTGACCACTTATATGATACTCACATAATTCTTCGAAAAAGGTTTTATTCTTATCGTATATTAAATAATCATATCTAATACCAGATCTTACAAAGACTTTTTTAACACCTTCTATTTTTCTGAGTTTTCTTAGTATATTAAGGTATTCAGTATGATCTACTATTAAATTTTTACATGGAGACGGAAATAAACATTGTTTGTCTTTACAAGTACCATTTTTTTCTTGTAATTTACAAGATTTATTTCTGAAATTTGCAGTAGGTCCACCTACGTCATGGATATATCCTTTAAAGTCATGTTGTTTGGTTAATATTTTACCTTCTTCTATTATTGATTTTTCACTTCTATGAGATATTACTCTGCCTTGATGGAAAGTTAATGCACAAAATGAACAACTTCCAAAGCATCCTCTATGACTTATTATTGAGAACTTAACCTCACTTATTGCAGGAATTTGAGCATCTCCGTACATAGGGTGACTTTGTCTTGTGTACGGAAGATCATAAACTATATCCATTTCCTCAGTAGATAGTGGTGTTTGAGGAGGATTTTGAACAACATAAAAATCACCTGTTTTTTGGACTATAGTGTTGCCACGAATGGCATCTTGTTCTTCAGATTCTAATTTATAGGCTTTGTTATAATCTTCTTTGCTAAGAATAACATCTTCAAAACAAGGTATTTCTATATAATCTTTTATTTCATCTATAGTTTTTGTTTTATAACAAGTTCCATTTACATGGTGAATTTCGTTAATACTCATACTATATTTTAATAAATTAGCTATTTGTACTATAATCTTTTCACCCATGCCATAGCATAGGATATCGGCTTTAGAGTCTAGTAGAATACTTTTTCTAACTTTATCTTGCCAATAGTCGTAGTGTGCAAATCTTCTTAAACTAGATTCTATACCACCTATTATTATTGGTACATCTTTATATGCTTGTTTTGCTTTATTACAATATACAATAACAGCTCTGTCTGGTCTCAACCCTGCTTCTCCATTTGGTGAATATAAATCTTTTTTTCTCTTTTTTAATGAGGAAGTGTAATGATTTACCATAGAATCAATATTACCTGAATTTATTAAAAAGCCTAATTTAGGTTTGCCTAATTTTTTAAATTCATTTATATCATTCCAATTAGGTTGAGCAATAATACCTACTGTAAAACCTTCTCGTTCTAAAGTTCTTGAAATAACAGCTGCTGCAAAAGATGGATGGTCGATGTAGGCATCTCCTGTTATAAAAATAAAGTCTAATTGTTCTATATTTCTTTCTTTTAAATCTTCCATTGACACTGGAAGAAAATTGAGTCTTTCATTTTTCATAAATAGATCTCCCTTATTAAATATTAAGAAAATACAAAAATGTACTTTAAGTATCAATAGTAATATACCATAACAATAAATATTTATAAATCATAATATTTATTTTGGTTGCATTTTCAACATATAGTAAATATAATATAACTAGAATAAATTTTTAAATAGGTGGTGAGATTTGATGGAATCTGGTCCTGAACAAAGTGCAGGAGAATATTTAAGTGATAATTTAATAAAGAGGGGACTAGGCTATCTTATTGTATAGTTTTTTTCATGTTCCCTAGAGGAGGATATTGTGAAAAAGCTAAGTAGTTTTTATTTTAGTAATATTCATCATAAAAATGTGTATGATGAATATGACGAAACAATAGGAAAATTATGGGATATATATGTAACTACTGAAGAATTTTACCCTAAGGCTATTGGATATATAATAAAAAGATCGGGTGAATTTTATAATTATGAGTTTAGAAATATAGATGTATATATAGACGAAGAAAGTGGAAAAATAAAGGTTAAAGTTAAAGGAGTTAATGATATTATTCCTAGAAAATATTCTTATCTTTTATCGAAAAATCTTATAAGTAAACAAATTGTAGATATAAATGGGAAAAAGCTTGTACGAGTAAATGATTTAAGAATTGCGGAATTATCAGCGGAACTTAAAGTAATAGCAGTTGATACAGGTACTATGGCTTTAGCTCGAAGATTTGGATATGAAAATGCAATAAAAAAGTTTTTTAAAATATTTGGTAAAAAATCCAAGGATGCGCTTATTATATGGGATAATGTGGAATCTTTAGAAATGGTGAGTGATAATTTAAAATTATCAGTTTCATACAAAAAATTATCTAAGCTTCATCCTGCGGATTTAGCGGATATATTAGAAGATATGGATGTTGAATATAGAAATAAAGTTTTTGAAAGCTTAGAAGAAAATTTGGCTGCGGATACATTAGAAGAAATAGAACCAGAAGTACAGGCTGATATTTTAGAGAATTTAAGTGAATCTAAAAAGGCTGAGGTTTTAGAAAATATGCCTTTAGATGAAATTGCAGATTTGCTTGATGAGTTAGATGATGATGAAGTAGAAAAATTGCTTGTTAATTTAGAAAAAGATGATGCTAAAGAGATAAGAAAACTTCTAAAATATAAAGACGAAGAAGTAGGAAGCTTAATGAATAAGGACTTTATATCTTTCAATGTTAGTATAACCTGCGAAGAGACAATAGAAATCTTAAGACAGATAAATCCTGACGATGAGGTATCTTATTATATATATATAACTGATGAGGATAAAAAACTTTTAGGCGTGGTATCTTTAAAAAATATAGTATTATCCAATCCATCATCTAAATTAAAAGAGATAATGGAAAAAAATATAATAGTAATAAATGATGATGAAACAATTGAAAATGCATTAGAACGTATAGTTAAATATAATCTAATATCTTTGCCGGTAATAGATAATAATAAAAGGCTGTGTGGCATTGTTCTTATAAGTGATATTATAGATGAGGCACTACTTCCTCAATGGAAAAAGAAAATAAAAATAGTTGGGTGAAAAACTGTCAGAGAAATTCTGACAGTTTTTATTAAATGTTTAGAATAAAAAACCAAATCATATATTCTGCATAAAGTTTTAAATATTACGCAAAATAGGTGAGGAGGTGAAGTAATTGAAGAAAGTAAAAATAAACGCAAAAATAACAGTAATATTAATAATTGCTGTGTTGCTTACATATTCTACAACTACTGTTTTACTTCCTTATATTAGTAGTGTGGGAGCTGAAACATATTCTTGGGGATCTAAAGGTGACGTAGTAGAAGAAATACAAAAAAGGTTAAAGGCATGGGGATATTATACAGGTTCTGTGGATGGAATTTATGGATATTATACCTATAAAGCTGTTAAATACTTCCAAAGCAAAAATGGACTTTCATCTGATGGTATAGTTGGAGAAAAAACTTTAGCAGCCATTGGTATAAGTTCTAATACAAAAAAAACATCGACAAATCAAGACGTGGAACTTTTGGCTAAACTTATAAATGGTGAAGCAAGAGGAGAACCTTATGAAGGGCAAGTAGCTGTAGGAGCTGTGGTTTTAAATCGAACAAGAGACCCTAGGTTTCCTTCAACTGTAGCAGGGGTTATTTATCAACCTGGGGCTTTTACTGCAATTGTGGATGGTCAAATAAATGCAAAAATAGAACAAAATTCTATTAATGCTGCAAGAGATGCCATAAATGGATGGGATCCTTCTGGGGGGGCCTTATATTATTTTAATCCAGCTAAAGCTACTAGTACTTGGATATGGTCAAGACCTCTTATTAAAATTATAGGTAAACATAGGTTTTGTAAATAAAATGTATTATGGTAATATAAAGATATAATTAATATGAGGTATGTTATGAATTTTAAGAAGGAAATAATAGAATATGCAAATTCCTTAGGGTTATCAGAAATAGGATTTGTAAAATGTGAAATATTTGAACAATCAAAAGACTATCTTTTAAAGCGCAAAGAATATAATTTAGAAAATCCATATGAAGAAAAATCTATTGAAAAAAGAATAAACCCTTTTAATTATATGGAAGGAGGAAAGACAATAATAACTGTGGCTTTTCCATATTTTAAAGGGGAGCATAAAGATGAAATTTATTTTTCAAAATATACTTTAGGGATGGATTATCATTTAATAGTAAAAAAATACCTAGATGATATTTCTAGTTTTATTAATGGTTTAGGTTTTGAAGCTAGAAGCTTTTGCGATAATAATTCATTGATGGAAAGATATATAGCTTTAAAGGGTGGGTTAGGCTTTATAGGTAAAAATAATATGATTATAAATAGAAAATATGGTTCATATATATTTCTCGGAGAAATATTAACTGATATAGAGTTAGAACCAAATACAGAAGTTGAAAATAAATGCGGTGATTGTACATTGTGTCAAGATGTATGTCCAACAAATTCATTAAAAGAAAACAATTCTTTAAAATGCTTATCCTATGTAAGTCAGAATAAAAATATAAAAGACCAAGATTTTATGAATTTTAAAGGTAGATTATTTGGCTGTGATAGTTGTCAAGATTGCTGTCCTTTTAATAAAAATCCGGAAATTTCAAATTTATCAGATTTTGATCAATTTGATTATATGAAGTGTGTAGAATTAGATGAATTAGTGAATTTAGATAATAATACTTTTAGGAAAAAATATAAAATTACTGCTAGTGGATGGCTTGGAAAAAATATATTAATAAGGAATGCGCTTATTAATAGTTTTTATTACAAAAGGGATTTTAAAAATATTAATTTTAATTCACCCTATGTAAAAAATTATTATGATAGACTTTTAAAATATTTCGAACTATAATAAATTATAGATTATAAAAAAGGGTGAATTATTATGATATCAAAAGATACAGCAAGATTACTTGAAATAT